>NZ_JAMHGA010000021.1 GCF_023660105.1 Desulfovibrio aminophilus
AAATTCAAATGGACGGGACACACCCCCCCACGCCCCCCCCCCCCGCTGCCACCTGGCGCCCGGCCGGAGCCGGACGCCGCGAGGCGGGTCCGCCGCCCACACCCGCCGGCGGACCCGCGCCGTTTCCGCGACGCCGGAAACGCAAAGGGCCCCCGCCGTCGGCGGGGGCCCTTTCTCATCGGTTCGCGGAAGCGGACCCGTCAGAAGAGCTTCTTGAGCCCGTCCAAGGCTCCGCCCTTCTTCTTCGGCTCCTGCTGCGGGGTCGACGTGCCGGAGGATTCCTTCTTCTTGCCGCCGCCGAACACGCCCTCAACGGCCCCTCCGATGGCACCGCCGACGCCCTGGACCGCCCCGCCCACGCCCTTGACCAGGCCAGCGGCCGCGCCCTTGACGTACTCGCCCAGGTCCACGCCGAAGGAGGGGTCGGACAGGCTGCCCTTGATGCGCACCGGCACCAGGAGCCCGGTGTCCGAGGAGGTGGCGGCCACGAGCCGGGCCCGCACGAGGTAGTCGATGCTGTCGGCGGGCAGGTTCACCTGGCCCTCGCCGTCGGCCCGCACGTTGGGCGAGCGCACGTCCAGGTCGCGGTTGACGATGACGCCGTTGGCGGCCACGGCCGTGGCCGTGATGGAGCCGAACGGGGTGCGGTCCGAGGACTTGCCCTGCACCGTGCCGCTCGTGCCGCCCGCCGCCATGACCGCCTTGGTCATGGCCTCCAGATCCACGCCCGGGAACACGCCGTCGTGGATGTCCAGGGCCAGGTTGCCGCCGAGCCCGCGCTTGAGGGCCGGGACCGTGGCCCCGCTGGTGTGCAGGTCGGCCTTGAGGTTCATGTTGCCGTCGATGTTGTCCTTGCCGCTCATGTCCTTGAGCAGCGGTCCGAGCTGGACCTTGGCCAGGGTCGCGCGCACGGCGCTCTGCGGGGTCTCCGGGCGGCAGTCCACGGAGAGTGAGGAGACCAGGCTGCCGCCATAGAGCAGCAGCGACGCCGGGTCCACGGTGAGCAGGCCGTCCTTGGCCTGGGCGCGGACCTTCACGTCGGTCAGGCGCAGGCCGGAGATCTTGAGCTTGCCGATGTCCAGCCGGGCGTCCAGCCCCAGCTCGCGGATGGCCTTCACCGGGATGACCTCGCCGGAGCCGCCGGAGGTACCGGAGGACTGGCCCGAGGAGGCCGCGCCGCCCTGCTTCTTGGGCGGCAGGTAGCGGTCCACGTCGATGCTGTCCATCTGGGCGTTGAGGACATAGAACGGCTTGGCGAAGTTCTGGACCGAGGCCGCGGCCTCCAGGGTGGTCTGGTCCAGCTTCACCTGGAGCGTGTCCACGGCGGCCTTGTCCTTGGCGGTCTTGAACGAGAGCTTGGCCGAGACCTGCTTGAGGGCCTCGGGATCGGCGGTCTCCAGCGGAGCCTGGCCCAGGGCGCGGAGCAGTTCCTTGACGTCGAAGGGCGCGATCTCCAGCTGGCCGGTGGCCTCGGGGCCGTCCAGGATCTTGGCCGCCTCGGCCTGGCCCGTGACCTTCAGGTTGTAGGCCGTGAGCGTGAGGCCCGAGAGCCCGCCGGTCTGGGCCTTGAGGTCCACGCGGGCCTGGGCCGCGGCCAGGGTCGCCTCGGCCTTGCCGCCGGGCACGGCCTTGCCCTGGGCCTGGACCGTGAACTTGAAGTCCTTCACCGCGTAGCGCCCGGCCCCGGTGTCCAGGGTCGCGACGCCGGAGAGGGCGTTGCGCGTGCGCAGCTCGGGCTCGGTGCTGTCCAGGGCGAAGGCGAGCGTGAAGTCGAACGGATCGCCGGGATCGATGGCCCCGGTCTCCAGGTTCACCTCGCGCACGGCGTAACTCTTGCCCTCCTTGGCGTCCTCCCAGAAGATGTTGGCGTTGGTGATCGCCAGTCCGCCCACGCTCAGGGACGGCTCTCCGCCGCTTTTGGAGGGCGCCGCCGCCGGAGCGGCCTCCTTGGCCTCGCCCTTGCCGCCGAGGTCGTCCCAGTTGGTCCGGCCGTCCTTGGCCCGGGCCAGGTTGAGGGTCAGGTTGTCCAGGCTCACCTTGCCCATCTCCACGCTGCCCGACAGCAGCGGCAGGAGCCGGATGCGCACCTTGGCTGAGGTGAAGGAGACCATGGGCTTGTCGCCGAAGCCCGGAGCGTTGCCCAGGGTCGCGCCGCCCACCTCGGCCCCGATCCAGGGGAAGACCGTGACCTTCATGTCGCCCTTGAAGGTCAGGTCGCGGCCCGTGGCCTTCTTCACGGCCTCGACGATCTGGGTCTTGTACTGGTTGGGGTCGAAGGTGCTCACGAAGATCACCGCCCCGATCACCAGGAGCAGCACTCCCGCGCCGAGGGCCAGCAGTCCGTATTTCAACCATTTGTTCATGAGCGCACCTCCATGTCGGAATCGTTGCTTCCCGCGAGCAGGTCGCGGATGGCCCGCAGCTCGTCGCGCACCTCGCGCAACAACTCGCTGGGGCCCTTTTCCTCCAGGCGCTTGCGCGCGCCCTCGATGGTCAGGCCCTCCTCGTAGAGCAGATGCTTGATCTCGCGCACCAGGCCGAGCTGCTCCTCGCTGTACATGCGCTGGCCCGAGGCCGTGCGCAGCGGCTCCAGCTGGGGGAACTCGCTCTCCCAGAAACGCAGGACGAAGGGCTTGATGCCGAGCAGTTCGGCGGCCTGGCCGATCTTGTAGGTCGCGGAAGCGGGTTTTTCGTCCATGAGAGGGACGATAGCAGAGGAAGCGGGCGCGGGGAACACCCGTGAACGGCGAAAAAAAAGGGGGGCCGGAGCCCCCCCCTGATGACGCATCGGCGGCGGAAGGCCTACAGCCGGACCGGCAGCTTCTGGAGCAGCCCGTCCACCATCGTGCCGTGCTCCTTGTCCACTTCCTTGTCCTTCAAGGTGCGGGCGGCATGGCGGTAGGTCAGGCGGAAGGTCAGGTTGCGCTCGTCCTTGTCATGGTCGGGCGTGAACAGGTTGACCATCTCCACACTCTCCAGGAACTGCGGCTTGAGCTCCAGGATGGCCCGGCGCACGGACTCGGCGGCCAAGCCGCCGGGGCAGGCCACGGTCACGTCCCGGCGCACCGGCGGGAAGGTGGGCAGAGGCCGGAACACGACCTTGCGGGCCGCGTGCAGCCCGCGGATGAGATCCACGTCCAGATCGGCCAGCCATACCTCGCGGCGGGCGTGGTGGGCGTCGGCCATGTCGGCCTTGACCCGGCCCACGCTGCCCAGGACCGTTCCCTCCAGGATCACGGACACGGCGGGCTCCAGGAAACAGTGGGAGTCCAGGGCGGCGAACTCCGGGCGGCCGAGCTTGAGGTGCTCGAAGAGCCCCTCCACCAGTCCCTTCACGTCGAGGTAGTCCGCGTCCTCCAGGGGCCAGGGCCAATCCTCGGCGAAGCGTGTGCCGTGCAGGAGCAGCCCCAGGCGGGTGTGCTCCCGGGCGCGGGTCTCGGAGTCCTGGTCCTCGAAATACACCCGGGCCAGCTCGAACAGCCGCAGCCGCGCGTTGCCCTGGGCGATGTTGTGCTTGAGGTTCTGCAGCAGGCTCGGGGCCACGGCCGTGCGCAGGACGTTCTGCTCCTCGGTGAGCGGGTTGGCGATGGCGATGCGGCAGCCGTTCTCCAGGCAGAGCAGGTCGAGGTCCTTGTGGCCCACGAAGCTGTAGTTCACCACCTCGCGCAGGCCCACGCCCGAGGCCCAGGCCTTGATCCGGCGGTTGAAGGCGAACTCGCCCTCGCCCCCGTCCACGATGTCCAGGGACTTGGCCACGCGCGGGAGCACGGCCGGGATACGGTCCACGCCGTACACCCGGGCCAGTTCCTCGGAGAGGTCCACCTCGCGCTCCAGGTCCAGCCGCCAGGGCGGCGTGGTCACGGACCAGCGGGACGGGTCGGACTCGTCCACGGCGCAGCCCATGCGGGAGAACGTCTCGCGGGCGAAATCCGGGGTCAGCTCCAGGCCCAGGAGATCATTGCAGCGTCCCAGACGGAAGCCGTGCACGCGGGTGGTCCAGGGCTTGGGCTCGGCGGCCACCACGCCGCGCAGCACCGTGGCCCCGGAGACCTCGGCCATGAGCCGGGCCGCGCGGTCCACGGCCAGGCGCGCGCCGATCTGGTCCACGCCGCGCTCGAAGCGGTAGGAGGCCTCGCTGGGCAGTGCCAGGCGGCGGGCCGTGCGGCGGATGGCGCCGGGCCGGAACACGGCGCACTCCAGGGCCACCTCGGTGGTGGCGTCGCCGATCTCGCTGTTCAGGCCGCCCATGACGCCCGCCAGGGCCACCGGCTTCTCGCCGTCCCAGATGAGCAGGTCGGACGCCAGCAGCTTGCGCTCCTGGCCGTCCAGGGTGGTGAAGCGCGTTCCGTCGGACGCCGGGGCCACGCGGATCACCCCGCCCGCCAAAAGATTGCGGTCAAAGGCGTGCAGGGGCTGGCCCAGCTCCATCATGACATAGTTGGTCACGTCCACGATGTTGCTGATGGGCCGCAGGCCGATGGCCGTGAGGCGGTAGCGCATCCAGTCCGGGGCCTTGCCCATGCGCACGCCGGAGAGCAGCCGCGCCTGGTACAGGGGACAGAACTCGCCGTCGGCGATCTCCACGCGCAGCAGCCCGGCCGCCTCGGCGCCGCCCTCCTCCACCCCGCAGGGCGGCATGGTCAGGGGCAGGCCGAAGGCCAGGGCCGTCTCCCGGGCGATGCCGAGCACGCTCAGGCAGTCCGCGCGGTTGGGCGTGATGGAGATGTCCAGGACCGTGCGCTCCAGGTTCAGGGCCTCGGTCAGGGGCAGGCCCACGCGGCAGGTGTCCGGCAGGACCAGGATGCCCTCGTGGGCCTCGGACAGGCCCAGCTCGCGCTCGGAACAGATCATGCCCATGGAGGGCACGCCGCGCAGCTTGGCCTTCTTGATCTGCAGCCCTCCGGGCAGGGTGCTGCCCACGGGGGCCACGGGCACCTTCTGCCCGGCGGCCACGTTGGGCGCGCCGCAGACGATGGACAGGAGTTCGCCCGCGCCGATGTCCACGGAGCAGACGGAAAGATGGTCGGACTCGGGATGGCGGGCGCACTCGGCCACGTGGCCCACGACCACCTGGGCGATGCCCTCGAACGGGTCGTGGACGCCCTCCAGTTCCAGGCCGAGCATGGTCAGCCGGTCGCCGAGGTCCTGAACGCCGCCCTCGTAGGGCACGAACTCACGCAGCCAGGAGAGAGAGATGAGCATGGACGGACTCCGGGGAAGGCCCCTTTGCGGGAGGCGGGGTTTCCCCAAACCCGCTCCCGACGCTTGCAACAGGCCGGGCCGGCGCGGCACGCCGCGACGGCCCGGGGAATATGCCGAACGGGGACGCGCGCGGCGTCCCCCGGGTCAGGCGAACTGTTCCAGGAACCGGACGTCGTTCTCGAAGAACATGCGCAGGTCGTTGACCCCGTACTTGAGCATGGCCACGCGCTCCACGCCCATGCCGAAGGCGAACCCCGAGACTTCCTCGGGATCGTAGCCCACGGCCTTGAAGACGTTGGGATCGACCATGCCGCAGCCCAGGATCTCCACCCAGCCCGTGCGCTTGCACACGCGGCAGGGCTCCGGGCCCACATGCCCCTTGCCGCCGCAGAGCACGCAGGAGATGTCCACCTCCGCGCTGGGCTCGGTGAAGGGGAAGAAGCTCGGCCGGAAGCGCACCCGGGTGCCCGCGCCGAAGACCGCGCGCACGAAGGCCGTGAGCGTTCCGCGCAGGTCGGCCATGCTCACCTTGCGGTCGGCCAGCAGGCCCTCGATCTGGTGGAACATGGGCGTATGGGTGATGTCCGAGTCGCGGCGGTAGACCTTGCCCGGGGCGATGACCGCCACGGGGGGCTTGCGGGACAGCATGGTGCGCACCTGCAGGGGCGAGGTATGCGTGCGCAGGACGATGGATTCCGAGACGTAGAGGGTGTCCTGCATGTCCCGCGCCGGATGCTCGGGCGGAATGTTCAGGGCCTCGAAATTGTACCAGTCGCTCTCGACCTCGGGCCCGGAGACCACGTCGAAGCCCAGACCCGCGAACACGTCGCAGATCTCCTGGGTCACCAGGGTCACGGGGTGCAGCGATCCCTGCTGGGGACGGCGGCCGGGCAGCGTGGGGTCGAAGCGGGACAGGGCGGCCCCGGTCTCGGCGGCGGTCAGCTCGCGCTCGCGGCCCTCGATGAGCTCGGTGAGCGCGGCCTTGATCTCGTTGGCCTTGCGCCCGGCGGCGGGCTTGTCCTCGGCGCTCATGCCGGGCAGGTCCAGCATGCACTGGGCCAGGCGGCCCTTGCGGCCGAGGAACTCGACGCGCAGTTCCTCCAGGTCCTTCAAGGAAGAGACCTGGCCCCGGCGCTCTTCACACGCCCGGGCCAGGCCGTCCAATGATTCCAAAAAGGACCGGATGTCCTGGGCCACCGTCTACGCCACCTGGGCCTTGGCGGCCTCGGCGATCTTGGCGAACACGTCCTTGTCGCGCACGGCCATGTCGGCCAGCACCTTGCGGTTCAGCTCGATGCCGGCCTTCTTCAGGCCGTTCATCAGGCGGCTGTAGGACAGGCCGCAGAGACGGGCGGCGGCGTTGATGCGCACGATCCACAGCTTGCGGAATTCGCGCTTGCGGTTCTTGCGGTCGCGGTAGGCGAAGACCAGGGCCTTTTCCACACGCTCCCGGGCGGTGACGTACAAACGACGCCCGGAACCACGGTAGCCCTTGGCCATCTTCAGGAATTTCTTGTGACGCCGACGGGCGGCGAGACCACGCTTGACTCTCATTGCTCGTTCCTCCGAATTCGCTTTGGACCCCCCAACTGCCGCGCGGGCCTTGGCGGGTGGACCAGAGTCTTTGGGTTCGTTTCAGCTACGCCTAGGCGTAGGGCATCAGGCGGCGCAGAGCCTTCTCGTTGGTGGAGTCCGCAACGGTGCTCTGGCCCAGACGACGCTTCCGCTTGGCGTTCTTCTTGGTCAGGATGTGGCGCAGGTTCTTGCGGCGGCGCTTGAACTTGCCACTGCCCGTGACGCTGAAGCGCTTGGCGGCGCTGCGGTTGGTCTTGAGCTTGGGCATTCTTTCCTCCTTCAAATGAACAACCGGCAAAAAAGCCGGCGGTCGCCTATTTCTTGATCGGGGCCAGCATGATGTTCATGGTCCGGCCCTCGAACTGGGCCCCCTGCTCCATCTTCGCCATCTCGCGCAGGTCCTCGACCACGCGGTCCAGCATGCTCTGTCCCCTGTCCTTGTGCACGATCTCTCGGCCGCGGAAGAACACGGTGGCCTTGACCCGATCGCCGTCTTCCAGGAAGCGCTTGATATGCTTGAGCTTCGTCTGGTAGTCGTGCTCGTCGGTCTTGGGCCGGAACTTCACTTCCTTGATTTGGATGACGGTCTGCTTCTTCTTGGCTTCCTGCTGCCGCTTCTGCTGCTGATACTTGAACTTCCCGAAGTCCATGATGCGGCAGACCGGCGGATCGGCATTGGGCGAGACCTCCACGAGGTCGAGGCCCTTCTCCTGGGCGTGACGCAGGGCGTCAGCCGTGGCCATGATCCCGAGCTGGGAACCGTCTTCGTCGATGACCCGGATTTGGGGGATGCGGATCCGCTCGTTGCGGCGGACTCCGTCATCCTTAATCGGCGGGCCCTGTCGCCGTGGAAAAGCTATAGCGCATCCCTCCGCGTTTGAAAGGTTCCTGGGCGGCTTCGAGGATCATGGCCGCCGCCTCTTCCAGCGGCTTCATGCCGGGATCGCCGCCCTCGCGCAGACGCACGTTGACAGCCCCGGCCTCCACTTCCTTGTCGCCGACGACAAGCATGTATGGAATCTTCTCCAGCTGGGCCTCGCGAATCTTGTAGCCCAGCTTTTCGTTCCGCAAATCCGCTTCGGCACGAATGCCCTTTTCCCGTAAAAACCGCAAGACCTTTTCCGCGAACGGATTCTGGGCGTCCGTGACCGTGACGATGCGGGCCTGCACCGGCGCGAGCCAGACCGGGAAGGCCCCGGCGAAATGTTCGGTCAGCACGCCGATGAAGCGCTCCACCGAACCCAGAATGACCCGGTGGATCATCACCGGACGGTGGCGGTCCCCATCCTCACCCACATACACCAGATCGAAACGTTCGGGCAAGGTGAAGTCGCACTGCACCGTGGCGCACTGCCAGCTGCGGCCCAGGGCGTCCTTGATCTTGATGTCGATCTTCGGGCCGTAGAACGCGCCGTCGCCCTCGTTGATCTCGTAGGGCAGGCCCATGGCGTCCAGGGCGTTGGTCAGGGCCGAGGTGGCGCGCTCCCAGTCCTCGTCGCTGCCGATGGACTTCTCCGGCCGGGTGCTGATCTCGGCGGTGAAGTCGAAGTCGAAGAGCTTCATCACGTCGCGCACGAAGTTCACCACGCCGATGATCTCGTCCTGGAGCTGGTCCGGGCGGCAGATGATGTGCGCGTCGTCCTGGGTGAAGGAGCGCACGCGCAGCAGCCCGTGGAGCACGCCGGACTTCTCGTGGCGGTGGACCACGCCGTGCTCGAAGAAACGCTTGGGCAGGTCGCGGTAGCTGCGGATGCGCGTCTTGAAGATGATCATGTGCGCCAGGCAGTTCATCGGCTTGACGCCGTAGGCCTGCTCGTCGATCTCCGTGAAGTACATGTTTTCACGGTAGTTGTCGTAGTGGCCCGAGCGCTCCCAGAGGTCGCGCTTGAGCAGCAGCGGCCCCTGCACGAACTCGTAGCCGCGCTTGAGGTGCTCCTTGCGCTCGAAGTCCTCCAGGATGGCCCGCAGGAGCGCGCCCTTGGGATGCCAGAAGACGAACCCCGCCCCGGCCTCCTCGTGGAAGCTGAACAGGTCGAGCTGGGTGCCCAGCTTGCGGTGGTCGCGCTTCTTGGCCTCCTCCAGCTGGTGCAGGTGCTTGGCCAGGTCCTTGGGGTTGGCCCAGGCCGTGCCGTAGATGCGCTGGAGCTGGGGATTCTTCTCGTCGCCGCGCCAGTAGGCCCCGGCCACGGTGAGCAGCTTGAAGGCCTTGAGCATGCCGGTGCGGGGCACGTGCGGGCCCCGGCAAAGGTCGGTGAAGCTTCCGTGGGTATAGAGGGAGACCTCGGGCGCGCCCAGGTCGCGGATGAGCTCCACCTTGTAGTTCTCGCCCTCGCCCTGGAACAGCCGGGAGGCCTCGTCCGCCGTGACGTTCCGGCGGGAGAAGGGCTTGTCCGCGCCCACGTTCCGGGTCATCTCGGCCTCGATGGCCTCCAGGTCCTCGGGCGTGAACGGGCGCTCGAACTCGAAATCGTAGTAGAAGCCGTTCTCGATGGACGGCCCGATGGTCACCTTGGCCTGGGGGAAGAGCTTCTTCACGGCCTCGGCCATGAGGTGGGCCGTGGAGTGGCGGATCACGTCCAGGCCCTCGGGGCTCTCGGCGGAGACGGGTTCAAGGGCCGGGCAGTCCTCGGGCACGGGGGCGGTCAGGTCCAGGAGCGCGTCGCCGCAGCGGGCGACCACGGTGTTCTTGAACTGCTTGTTGGACAGGACGGACTTGAGCACGTCGCCGATGACGGCGCCCTTCTCCACCTCGATCTTCTGTCCCGCGACCTCGACCTGCACGACGATCTCCTTATCCGCGCCGCCTTCCCGGCGCTCGGCGCAAGATGACGAAAGGGAGGCGTGGGCCTCCCTTCCGTTCAAATATGGTAGGCACGAGGAGACTTGAACTCCTGACCCCTAGCGTGTCGAGCTAGTGCTCTAACCAACTGAGCTACGCGCCTGTTTCCTCCGGGGGAACGCTTCTATATGCGAGCCGCCCGATTTTTGTCAAGCGGATTTCTCCACGATCCGCGCGGCCTCCTCCGCCAGTCCGGCCACCGTGGCGCGGCGCACCTCCCCATCGCGGAAGAGCGGAAACGAGGCCTCGTCCCCGGCCAGGGCGCGCAGTCCCGGCAGGGCTTCCCCGGCGCCCAGGATGCCCAGGGCCCAGGCCGCCAGCCCCCGGTTGCCCGGGTCGGCGTCGTTCAGGGCCGTGACCAGGAACGGCCGGGCGGCCTCCACCAGGGCGGGCCGGACCTGGGCCAGACGGGCGATGCCCCAGTAGGCCCCCCGCCGCAGCAGGGCGTGGTCCAGGAAATTGCCGTCCCGGGCCGGGTCGTCGAAGATATAAGAACAGAGGATGCGATGATACTCCCGGGCCAGCCCCTCGTGCCGCGCCATGGCCGCGCCCATGCACTCGGGAATGCCCCAGCCCAGGTTGCCGGATTCCTCGTTGAGCCGCCACATGCACGAGCGCATGAGCACCCGAGCCTGCTCCATGCCCGCGTCGGCCATGCGCGCGGCGGTCAGGCCGAAGGCCTCCACCGCCCGCCAACGGACCTCCTCGTCGCGGTCCAGCAGGAGCGTGAACAGCGGCCCGGTGAGCTGGACGGGCGGCCAGGCGGCCAGCTCGTCCAGGCGGGCGCTCCAGTCCGGCGCGGCCAAGACCGCCCGGACCGTCTGCTTCAACTGCCGGAAACCGGACATGGGCGCGGACTCCGCGCTAGAGGTTGGCCGCGATCTCTTGCAGGAACTCGGCCGGCACGTCGTAGCCGGACTCCTGGGCCTTCTTCACGCACTCGTCGGCCTGGGGCCAATCTCCCTTCTCGGCGTGGACCAGGGCCAGGTTGTTCCAGGCCGGGCCGAACATGGGCTGGAGCGAAACGGCCTTCGACAGGTCGCGGACGGCGTCGTCCAGCTCGCCGCGCTGGAAGTGGGCGCTGCCCTTGGTGGCCAGGGCCTGCACGAAATTCGGATCGTACTTGATGGCCTTCTCCAGGGCCTTCACGGCCTTCTCCGAGTCGCCCTGCTGGAGGTGGCAGAAGCCGATGTTGCCCCAGGGCACGGCGAAGAAGGGCCGGACCTGGGTGGCCTGGACGTTGTAGCTCAGGCAGGACTCCAGGTCGCCCCGGTGCATGGCGATGCCGCCGAGCTGGACATAGGCCTCGGCCAGCTTGGGCGAATTGCCCACGGCCTCGCGGAAGGCCCGCTCGGCCTCCAGGAAGTCGCGCTTGGAGAGCAGGGCCACGCCCAGGTTGTACCAGGTGTTGCCGCACTCCGAGTTCTTCTGGAGCTTGGCCTTCAGGTCGGCGATGTATTCGTCCACGTTGGCGAACTTCTGTTCGGACATGGGATGGTCCTCGCGGTTACAGGGTCTTGCCGTATTTTTCCAGCATCGTCGAATACCACAGACAGAAATCGTAGATCGGCCGCATGCGCTCGCTGTTGTGGATCATGACCACGGTGAACTCCGCGATGGTCGAGGCGTAGTCCGGGGTGGGCGGCTTGGGCAGCGACTTGATGAACTTGCTGTAGAGCTCCTGCGGCGTGTGCCCGGTCACGTCCCGGCGGATGTCGATGGGGTCGAAGGGCTTCTGGAACGGGTCCCAGTTCTCGTAGCCGATCTTGTCCACGAACTTGCGCCGCCGGGGCGACAGCTTTTCGTACATGAGGCGCTTCTGCTCGTCGAGCTGCTCCGGGGTCATGGTGCCCATCTCAGTCCTCCCCGCCGCCCGCGTCCGGGCCGCCGATGGTGATGCTGAAGGATTTCTCCTTGCACGAGGCGCAGGCCGAGGAGTCCTTGTCGCAGGAGCCGCAGGCCGCGTCCTTGGCCGGCTCCTTGAGCAGGGCGGCGGAGAAGTCCGGCTTGGGCTCGGCCGAGGGGGCGGTCAGGCCCAGGTATTCCTCGTCATAGGAGTTCAGGAGGGCCATGGACAGGGGCACGAGCACGGTTCCCAGCTCGCGGTAGCGGCTGCCGATGGCCGTGGCCATCTCGTGGCTCAGGAGGTAGAGCCGGTCCTGGAGCTTGTCCAGGAACACGGTGGGGTACTTGCCCCCGGGCTCGAAGCCGGAGCGGCCGCAGGTGTGCGCCTCGCCGCCGATGGCCGTGGGCACGCCGTAGATGCGACAGGTCACGGGGCGGCGATCGTAGAGGACGCAGAGGTCGTCGTCGTTCAGCAGCGGACAGCGGACCTTGCTCTTGGCGGCCTCGCGCAGGATGTCCGCCGTGGAGGTCCCGGCCTGGGCGGCCTTGAACATGTCGCGCTTGAACTTGTGCACGGCGCGATCGGCCTCGTCGGCGCGCTCCAGGATGCGGGAGCGCTCCAGGCCGGAATAGGAGGCGTTGAAGTGATGGTTGACGTAGAGGGCCTCGATGAGGGTCAGGTCGAAGAGGGCGTGGCAGCAGTCGCTGCACCCCTCCTTGCAGCGCACCCGGTCCCCGGACTGGGCCTTGACCGTTTCGAAGACCTTGTCGGCCTCGCCTATGATCGCCTCGTATTTCTTGAAGAATTCGGTGAAATCCAGCGGCATGTGCTCTGCTCCTGGGCGGATTGTCCGGGGCGGGCCCGGCTGGGGCGAAAGGTAATGCATTTTCCCGGCTCGTCAAACCGGAAAATGCGCCGGCGCAAAATATGAAAAAACCGGGAGGGAACCCGGTTCAGGACGCCCGCGCTCGGGCGGGCGGAAGCGGCGTCACGGCCGCTTCGGGCGGTTCCGGGCGGAGCCTGGGGGCTCCGCCCGGACCGGACGACTATTCTTCCTCGACGGTGATGGCGTCCTGCTCGCAGACCTCGACGCAGGACTCGCAACCCAGGCACTCTTCCATGTTCACCGGAACGGCCTTGCCGTCCTGCAGCTCGTAGACCTCCACGGGGCAGACATCGACGCACTCGCCGTCGCCGATGCACTTGTCCACGTCCACAGTGATCTTGTAACCCATTGTATCCTCCGGGGTTATCTGGGAGCGAACTCCCTTGGTCTCGTCCGCCCGATTTTCGGGCTCCGGCGGCGCGGCGCGGGGGTTTCCCGGCCCGCCGGGTTCTGGTGCTGATAGCCTCGGCTCCCCTCCCTGTCAAGGACAAGCCGCCCGGCGGCAACTCCCGGCGGTTGTTGAGCTTTGGCCCCGCATCCTTTATTATGTCGGACAGAGCCGAAGACAACCAACCGAGGAGACTCGATGTTTCAGCCCGACGAATTGCGCAGGTACGCCGAAACGCTCTGGTGGGGCCTGACCACGGCCCGGACCGAGCCCTACGCCCCGGGCGACCGGGTCCTGCTGCGCTACGACCTGGACGCCCTGCCCCTGGCCGAGGCGGTCTACGCCCTGCTCCTGGAAAAGGGGCTCAATCCCCTGCAGCGCCTCAACCTCACCCCCGCGATGGAGAAGAGCTTCTACGGCCTGGGCAGCGACGCCCAGGTGGCCGACGTGCCCCCGGGCGAGCGGGAGCTGTTCGAGAACCTGAACGGCCTCATCTCGCTCATCGCGCCGGGCTCGCTGACCCACCTGGCCGGGGTGGACCCGAAGAAGATCGGGGCCGCGGCCGTGGCCCGCAAGTTCCTGCGCGACATCATGGAAAAGCATGAACAGCGCGGCCGCTTCGGCTGGACGCTCTGCGCCTGGCCCACCAAGGCCATGGCCGACGCCGCCGGGCTGACCCTGGAGGAATACGCGGCCCAGATCAAGGCCGCCTGCTTCCTGGACCAGCCCGACCCGGTGGCGCGCTGGCGCGAACTCTTCCAGCAGGCCCAGGAGGTCAAGGACTGGCTCAACGCCCTGCCCGTGGCCTCCCTGCGCGTGGAGTCCGAGGGCACGGACCTGACCGTGACCCCGGGCGAGCAGCGCCGCTGGCTCGGCGTCTCGGGCCACAACATCCCGAGCTTCGAGATCTTCCTCTCCCCGGACTGGCGCGGCACGCGGGGAACCTACCACGCGGACCAGCCCTCCTACCGCTCCGGCAACCTCGTGCGCGGGGTGCGCCTGACCTTCGAGAACGGTTCCGTGACCAGGATCACCGCCGAGGAAGGCGAGGAGTTCGTCAAGAAGCAGCTGGCCATGGACGAGGGCGCGGGACGGCTGGGCGAATTCTCGCTCACCGACCGCCGCCATTCGCGCATCAGCGCCTTCATGGCCAACACCCTCTTCGACGAGAACTTCGGCGGCGAGCACGGCAACTGCCATGTGGCCGTGGGCGCCTCCTACGCCGACACCTTCGCCGGAGACCAGGCCTCCCTGGACGAGGAGAAGAAGAAGGCCCTGGGCTTCAACGACTCGGCACTGCACTGGGACCTCGTGAACACCGAGAAGAAGACCGTCACCGCCCGGCTCGCGGACGGTTCGAGCCTGGTCCTGTACGAAAACGGCCAATTCCGCCGCTAGGAGGCGAGCATGGACGAGCGCAACATCTACCTGACCACCGTACCCGTGGCCGAGGCCGTGGAGCGCGTCAGACGGGCCCTGGACCGGGACGCCCTGCTGGGCGTGGAGACCGTGGCCTCCCACGAGGCCCTGGGCCGGGTCACGTCCCGGCCGGTGATCGCCCGCTGCTCCTCGCCCACCTTCCACGCCGCGGCCATGGACGGCATCGCCGTGCGCGCCGAGTCCACCTTCGCCGCCCGCGAGGGCCATCCCGTGACCCTGCGCCGGGGCGCGGACTACGTGGAGGTGAACACCGGCCACCCCCTGCCCCCGGGCATGGACGCCGTGGTCATGATCGAACACGTGATCCGGGCCGACGGCGACGCCGTGTTCCTGGAGGCCCCGGCCTTCCCCTGGCAGCACGTGCGCCGCATCGGCGAGGACATCGTGGCCACGGAGATGATCCTGCCCCAGAACCGGACCATCTCGGCCTATGACGTAGGCGCGCTCCTCTCGGCGGGCATCTTCGAGGTCGAGGTGCGCGCCCGGGTGCGGCTGACCTTCATCCCCACCGGCGACGAGGTCCTGGACTTCCGCTCCCGGCCCACGCCCGCGCCGGGCCAGGTCATCGAATCCAATTCCCAGGTCTTCGCGGCCCTGGTCCGCTCCTGGGGCGCGGAGCCGGTCTGCCTGCCGCCCGTGCCCGACGACCGCGCGGCTCTCAAGGCCGCCGTGGCCAGCGCCCTGGAGGGCGAAAGCCAGATCGTCTGCGTGGGCGCGGGCTCCTCGGCCGGGTCCAAGGACTTCACCCGGGCCGTGTTCGAGGAGCTGGGCCAGGTCCTGGTCCACGGCGTGGCGGTCATGCCCGGCAAGCCCAGCCTGCTGACCGTGGCCGACAACGGCAAGCTGCTCGCGGGCGTGCCCGGCTACCCGGTGAGCGCCGTGGTCTGTCTGGAGGACCTGCTGGCCCCGCTGACGGCCTGGCTCGCGCGCTCGGCGCGCCCGGCCCGGCCGGAAATCACGGCCCGGCTGGCCCGCAAGCTGCCCTCCCGGCCCGGCATGGAGGAGATCGTGCGCCTGGCCGTGGGCCGCGTGGGCGACGGCTACGTGGCCGCCCCCCTGCCGCGGGGCGCGGGGCTCATCACGAGCCTGACCAAGGCCCAGGGCCTCGCGCGCATTCCGGCGGACAGCGAGGGCCTGGAGCAGGACGCCCAGGTGCGGGTGGAGCTGCTCACCCCGCGCGAGAGCCTGGACCGGGTGCTTGTGCACATCGGCAGCCACGACAACATCATCGACATGCTCGGCAACGAGCTCATGGGCCTGCCCGAGCCCGTGCAGCTCGTCTCCAGCCACGTGGGCAGCATGGGCGGACTCTCGGCCCTGCGCGACGGCACGGCCCTGTTCGCGGGCAGCCACCTCTTCGACCCCGAGACCGAGGACTTCAACTTCCCCTTCCTGGCGCGCTATCTGGCCGAGGTGGAGGTTCTGGTGGTCAACCTGGCCATCCGCCACCAGGGGCTCATCGTGGCCCCGGGCAACCCCAAGGACATCCGCGCGGTGAGCGATCTGGCCCGGCCGGGCGTGGCCTTCATCAACCGCCAGAAGGGCGCGGGCACGCGCATCCTCCTGGACCACCACCTGAAGACCGCCGGAATCCGGCCCGAAGAGGTGCGCGGCTACGAGCGCGAGGAGTTCACGCACATGGCCGTGGCCGTGAACGTGCTCACCGGCGCGGCGGACTGCGGCCTGGGCATCTACGCGGCGGCCAAGGCCCTGGGTCTGGACTTCCTGCCCCTGGCCCGGGAGCGCTACGACCTGGTCATTCCCCGGGCCCACGCCGAGGACCCGCGCATCCTGGCCCTGCTGGAGCTGGTGCGCTCGGAGCGGCTCCAGGCCGCGATCCAGGCCCTGGGCGGCTACGAAACCACGCTCACGGGACGGCGGATGCGCCCCGGCGAAGGCCTCGGTTGACAGGGACGAGACCCTGGATGGACAGAGAGCCGGGCCTTTCGGGGTCCGGCTCTCTTCATATGAGAGCGCGGGGTCGGGCTTTCGACACGGCGTAGGCCGAGCGGCCGGAGAGGACCGCGGCCAAGGCCGCCAATCCCAGGAGCACGGCCAGGGCCAGGTGCGTCCAGTCCACCAGCATCACGGTCAGGGGATGGAAGGCCAACTCGGGCCGGTTCTTGAGCACCCGCAGCCCGCCGCTCAACGCCAACCCGGCCAGGAGCGCCGCGCGGACCAACCCCAGGGGCGTGAGCCGCCAGCGGGCGCGCCAGTCGCGCAGCCAGCGGACGGCGGCAAAGCCCATGACCGCCAGGAGCGCGGCGGCCAGGGCGTAGTGCAGCTTGTTCGTCAGGTAATAGTCCGCCAGCCAGCCCAGGCCGGGCAGATCCGCGATGTAGTATCGCTTGAAGATGGGCATCTGGGCCATGCCGGTGAGAGCCAGCCCGGCGGCGATCCAGATATAGGCCCGCCCCGTCCAGGGGCTTCCCGGCCGCTTATTCATGGCCGTCCTCCTTGTCCCCGCCCGCCCTGGAGGCCAGGCCGAGCACCCCGGCGGCCACTCCGGCCACGGGCGCCAGAAGCGTGGCCCAGGCCAGGTTGCTCTCGTCGGCCATGCTGTCGGCCACGGGCCCCAGGTGCGGGCGGCCCGGCCCGGTGGCCTTGGCCTCGGCCAGGGCGGCGTTCAGCAGGTCGAAGGGCACGGGCGAGACGTAGATGGTGTTCGTGCCGCCATTCTCGGCCAGACCATAGAGGTGGCCGTCCATCTCCCGGGCCAGGTCGCGGGCCTTGGCGATCATCTCGGAACGCGGGCCGATGCTCTGCACCCCGTAAGGGCAGGCGGCCACGCAGCGGGGGACCTCGCCCTGGGCCACCAGCTCATGGCAGCGGTCGCACTTGTACATGACCCCGTTGCCGCCGAAGCGCGGCATGAGTTTCAGGTACAGGCCCACGCCGGTCTGGCGCTGGGGGATGTGCCAGGGGCAGACGTCCCGGCACTTGGCCCCGCCGAGGCACACGGCGTCGTTGATGCGCACAATGCCGTCGGCCTGCTTGCCCGCCGCGCCCCAGGGGCAGAGGTTGGCGCAGGGCGGGTTGACGCAGTGCAGACAGCGGCGGGGGATGTTCAGCGTGACCGTCTCCCCCTTCCACTCCACCTCGGCGGTCTGGATGTAGAGCCAGTTGTAGGGAGTCAGCCGGTCGTCCACGTCGCGCCGGTCGGACCAGTCCTCGGGCTTGGAGCGCGCGGGAACCATGGCCGGGAACGGCTTCACCGGCTCCGGGAACTTGGCCGCGTTGCCCTCGCGGCAGGCCGCCACGCAGGCCCCGCAGCCCACGCACTTGGAGAGGTCCAGGACCGTGACCAGTTCGCGGTCCGAGCCCTTTGTCCCGGCCCCGGCCGAGCCGGGGGCCAGGAGGGTCAGCCCGCCCAGGCCCAGGGCCTTGAGAAAGCCCCGGCGGCTCAGGGGCGCTCGATGCTTCGTCGTCATCGTCCACATATCCTTATATGAAAGTTGATCCATATCCGGCATCGGCCGGGCCGTGGAGACAAGCATGAATCATGCCCAACGGGCGCGATAACGCAACACCTCTGCATCACATATTTTTTCGTTCCTCGGCAACGGACGTTGCCAAGCGTGATGCGCATGTCTATGTTAGCACATGTCTAAACAGATGAGGAGCACGCCGTGACCGAAGAAGAAATCAATCTCCACCTGCGCGAGATCATCAATACCATGCATGAGGGCATGGTGCTCGTGCGCCCGGACGGCAGCATCATGATGGTCAACGACGCCCTCTCGCGGATCACGGGCTACACGCGCGAGGAACTCATGGACCAGCCCTGCTCCGTGCTCGGCTGCGACGTCTGCCGCAAATCCCGGGCCGAGGGCCGGGCCCACTGGTGCCGCCTCTTCGACACCAAACGAGAGTCGCTCAAGAGCTGCCATCTGACGCGCAAGGACGGCACCCTGGCCCACGTGCTCAAGAACGCGGCCATCCTCCAGGACAGCCAAGGCCGGGCCATCGGCGCGGTGGAGACGGTCACGGACATCAGCGAACTGGACAAGCGCGACCTGAAGATCCGCGAGCTTTCGCGCATCCTGGACGCCGAGGAGGGTTTCCAGGGCCTCATCGGCCGCTCCCCGGCCATGCGCCGGGTCTACGAAATCCTGGAGCGCGCGGCCCAGAGCGACGCGCCGGTGATCATCCTCGGCGAGTCCGGCACGGGCAAGGAGCTGGCGGCCCGGGCCATCCACGCCCTGGGCCCGCGCCGCGACGGCCCCTTCGTGCAGATCAACTGCGCCGCCTTCAACGACGCCCTGCTGGAGTCCGAAATCTTCGGCCACGTCAAGGGCGCGTTCACCGGGGCCTATCGCCACCGCACCGGCCGCTTCGAGGAGGCCGACGGCGGCGACGTGTTCCTGGACGAGGTGGGCGACGTGCCCCCGGCCATCCAGGTGAAGCTCCTGCGCGTGCTGGAGACCAAGAAATTCGAGCGGGTGGGCGACAACCGGCCGCTCTCCCTGGACGCCCGGATCATCACCGCCACGAATCAGGATCTGCCCGAGTTGGTGGCCAACAAGCGCTTCCGCCAGGACTTCTTCTACCGCATCAACGTCCTGCCCATCCAGCTGCCGCCCCTGCGCGAGCGCCGGGAGGACATCCCGCTCCTGGTCGAGCACTTCATCCGGCGGCTGAACCGCTCCTCGGGCCACGCGGTCAGCGGGCTCACCCCGGAGGCCCTGGACCGCCTGGCCCGGCATTCCTGGCCGGGCAACGTCCGCGAACTGAAAAGCGCCCTGGAGTATGCCTTCGTGGTCTGCGACAAGGGCCTCATCGGCCCCGAGCACCTGCCCCAGCAGATCGCCCAGGGCGCGGCCGCCTGCCCGCCGCCCGCCGACGTCCTCCCGGACGCCGGAGCGCCGCGCGAAAAGGCCGAACTCATCGAGGCCCTGCGCCGTACCGGCGGCAACAAGTCCGCCGCCGCCCGGCTCCTGGGCGTGAACCGGCTCACCGTGCAGAACCGCATGCGCAAGTACGGGCTGGACATGCGCAAGGTGGTCACGGAATGAACGGTTCGCCATTTTTGCAAAACAGCCCCAGAACAAGCTTCTGGACAGGGTATTTCATTTTGCATAGGGTGTAACCCGTCTCGCGGACTGCCCGCCCAGGCGTCGCCGCGTCCCCGGAACCGATGAAAATGGACGGCTTGCGGCAGACCGCCGAACATCGTTCGGCGGCAGGGGTCGCGACGTGCATGAAATCCAGACAGATCAAGGATGCGCCGTATGACCAAGATCGCCTACCTGACCATCGACGGCACCGTGTACGAACTGCCCATGTTCGAGGGCAGCGAGGGGGAGCGGGCCATCGACATCACCCAGCTGCGGAGCCTCTCCGGCTGCATCACCTATGACCCCGGTTTCGCCAACACCGGCTCGTGCCGAAGCGCGATCACCTTCGTGGACGGTGAGAAGGGCATCCTGCGCTACCGGGGCTACCCCATCGAGCAGCTCGCGGAGAAGGGCTCGTTCATCGAAACGGCCATGCTGCTCATCTTCGGGCACCTGCCGAGCAAGGAGGAGCGTTCCTGCTTCCGCGAGCTGCTGGGCGGGCAGGAACTCCTGCACGAAGGCCTGCGCCACCACTTCGAGGGCTTCCCCTCCAAGGGCGATCCCATGGCCATCCTCTCGGCCGTGATCAACTCCCTGGGCTGCTACCATCCCGAGCTGGTGGACATCGAGAACGAGGAGGAGTTCACCCTGGCGGCGGCCAAGATCATCAGCAAGGTGCGCACCATCGCGGCCTGGGCCTACCGCAAGTCCAAGGGACTGCCGTTCATGTACCCCAACCCGTCCCTGAGCTACTGCCGCAACTTCCTGCACATGATGTTCTCGATCCCGAACAGGTTCCACGAACCCACCCCGGAGGCCGTGCGGGCCCTGTCCCTGTTCTTCATCCTGCACGCGGACCACGAACAGAACTGCTCCTGTTCCACGGTGCGCATGGTGGGCTCCACCCAGGCCAGCCTCTTCGCCTCGGTTTCGGCCGGAATCTGCGCCCTCTGGGGCCGCCTGCACGGCGGGGCCAACGCGGGCGTGATCCGCATGCTGGAGCGCATCCGCGACGGCCAGATGTCCATCCCCACGGTCATCGAGAAGGTCAAGAACCGCGAGATGCGGCTCATGGGATTCGGCCATCGCATCTACAAGAACTACGACCCCCGGGCCAAGATCCTCAAGCAGGCGGCCCACGACCTGCTGGCGAAGATGGGCCGCCACGACGAGCTGCTGGACATCGCCCTGGACCTGGCCGCCGCGGCCATGGCCGACGACTATTTCGCCGAGCGCAAGCTCTACCCCAACGTGGACTTCTACTCCGGGCTCATCCTGCGGGCCCTGCACGTGCCGGTGAACATGTTCCCGGTCATGTTCGCCATCGGCCGCATGCCCGGCTGGATCGCCCACTGGTACGAGGACCATCAGAATCCCACCCTGCGCATCCACCGGCCCCGTCAGGTCTACGTCGGAGAACCCCGGCGCGACTATATTCCCATGGAAGACAGGGGAATCATCGACGGCTGAAAAAAAGTCGAAAAAAAAGCTTGCCAAGCGAGGCTGGTCTGGCTATACGTCTCTCCTCCCGAGTGCCGAAGTGGTGGAATTGGTAGACACGCTAGGTTCAGGGTCTAGTGGGGGTTCCCCCGTGGGAGTTCGAGTCTCCCCTTCGGCACCATCGAAAGAAAAGGGCCCCGGCGAAAGCCGGGGCCCTTCTCGTTTCATCCCCTTTCCAAAACCTCAGCCGCCGAACATGGCCTTGTGGTGGGCGTCCCGCTCCATGGGCTGCGTATGGCACACCGCGCAACGCTGCCTGGCCCCGATGGGACCGGCCAGCCCCATGTATTGCATGGGCTGCACGTTGTCCCGGTCCTTGCCGTAAGGATTCATGGACGGATAGGAGGCATGGGGCGCGCCGTGACAGGCGATGCAGGGCACCTTGCCCAAGTCGTCCTTGCGGTTGCGGTAGAGCTGTCCCGGGCCCTCGGTCCAGACGTTGAAGGCCGTGACCTTCGCCGCCTGGGGCTTGCCGCGCCGGACATGGCAGGTCAGACACTCCGGTTCCTGCAGCCAGGGGGTGCGGGGCTTGAGTTCCGCCAGCGTGGCCACCGCGCGCGGCTTCACGTGGCGCATGAACAGTTCGGCCCGTTGCTTGCCCGCCGCGAGTTCCCCCTTGAGCAGGTTCAGGGCGTGATCTTCCAACAGGCCGTGGCACTTGCCGCAGCCGATGCCCTTGGCCGCGTGCGCGTCGCGCAGACAGCGCGTCACCCCGGTGGGGCTGTCCGGGTGGCAGCGGGAGCAGGTCTCCTCGCCCTGGCCGGTCAGGTAGTTGACGTGGAATCCATGCATGGCCGCGGGCAGGTTCAGGCGCGCCGGATCGCCCTTGGCGTTGAGCAAGGGATCGGGGTGGCAGCTCTGGCAGAGCACGGGCCTGCCCGCCTCGGATCGCGCCAGCAGGTCCGTGCCGTTGCGCTTGTCGTGGACCTTCAATATGCCCTGGGCCGTCTCCTTGGAAATGCCCGAGGTGCCGTTGGTCCGCCAGGTTCCGCCGTGACAGATCCAGCACCCCATCTCCGCTCCCACCGGGGCCACGGTCATGGTCCGGGCCAGCACGGCGCCGGAGGTCTTGTCCTTGGCAGTCACGGTGAACAACGGGTAGGGGTTGACGCCGCCGCCGTCCACGTAGGGCGTCACCGGTATCCCGGCGGCCTCGAACACCCGGCTCTTGTCGTTGTAGCCCATTTCTCCGCTCAGCCCCTTGCCGGCGGCCGAGACGTTCAGGGGCAACTCCTTGCCGATGATGGACGGAGCGTACTTCCAGAAGTCCACATGCGCCGCCGGATTGCGTGAGCCTTCAGGGGCTTCGTAGGCCAGCTCCACCCCCTCGCCGACCAGTTGCGGCTTGGGGCCGCGCTTGAGCAATACCGCGCCCAGGGCGTTGCCGGGAGGAAGGAAGGAAAACGAGCCGTCGCAGTCGGTGATGCATTTCATGCCCAGGGTGTTCCAGGCCAACAGCACGTACTGGTCCTTCTTGGCGTCGAAGGTCGGGATGGTCAGCGGCAAGGGCTTGATGCGCACCACCTGGGGCCGATCCGGGGCCTTGCCGTTGATGTCCATGGTCACGTAGACGGCCACCGCCCGCCGCTCCTTCTCGCCGCCCTCGAAAAAGGGCATGTGATCGAAAACCCGGCCCTGGCCGGTGAGGTAGGCCTCCATGCCCACGGTCGCGATTTTGGCTGTATGCTTCCTGATGTCGTTGTCGCCGCCCGTCTCGTGGCAGGCCTGGCACTGCTCGGCGAAAACCTTCTTGCCCAGGGCCCGCGCCTTGCCTTCATCGGCCGCGCCGGCCTCTCCCGTGAAGTGACAGCACGCCATGATCAACAGCGCCGCCAGGATCCCTCCCGGCCGAGCCGACGCTCCCTTTCTCTTCATAGACGCCCTCCTTGTACAAAAAAATCGGTTCAGCGAGTTTCACCCTAGCGCATTTCCATCGCCCCGCCATGATAATCCCACCTTGGCGCAGGCTATTATCCACGCATGTCAACGTGTATCCTTGACAGCCTCCTCTTTCTCATTCATCGTTAAAATGTATGAAGATGTTTTCCGTGAACATGCTGCGGGAGCCCGCCGTCGGGGGGCGGCGGAAACGCTTTTCAACATGCGCAACGACGGCGCGGCGCGACGCGTGTACGGGGGGAGGGTTTCAAGGCATGTCGACGTGGAAACGTATTCTACCGATCCTTCTTCTGACGCTGCTCCTGCTGCCCTCCTGCCCGGGGCCCGCCCTGGCCGACATGGAGCTCACCCAGGCCGAGCGAGAATGGCTGGACGCCAACCGCGACAACCTCATCCTCTGGTATGACGGCAAGTTCCCGCCCATCGAGTTCCAGGGACCCAGCGGCGACTTCGACGGCTTGGGCGCGGACGTGATGCGGCTCATCGAGAACGAACTCGGCGTGACCTTCCGCGCGATCCCCTCGCGGGACTGGAGCGGCCAGCTCAAGTCCCTGGAGAGCGGGGAGTCGGCCATCGCCCCGGTCATCGTGCGCAACCCGGAGCGTGAGCGCTATGCCTTTTTCAGCGCCCCCTACATCAATATCCCCGTGGTCATCATCACCACTCGCGAAAAGGGCGGGAACAAGACCCTGGACGACTTCAGGGGCCTGCGGGTGGCCGCCGTGAAAGGCTACGTCTCCGAGGGATTCCTGCGCGACAACTACACCGGGAGCTTCGAGATCGTCCCGGTGCCCAACATCCAGGAAGGCCTGCGGGACGTGTCCTTCGGCGTGGTGGACGCCCTGGTCGAGAACCTGGCCGTGGCGGCCTACTACATCGAGCAGGAGAAGCTGCCCAACCTGCGCGTGGTCGGAACCACGAAGATGACCTACCCGATCAGCTTCGCCGTAAGCCGCAAGTATCCCCTGCTCTTCAGCTCCATGCAGAAGGCTCTTTCCGCCGTGAATCAAGGGGAGATCGACGCCGCGGTCCAGAAATGGATCCACCTGGAGCAGCCCGGCGTCCTGAACCGCGAAGAGGTGCGACTGATCAAGGTCGGCGCGGCCTTCCTCCTGACGCTGCTCCTGTCGCTCGGGTTCGTGAGCTGGCTGCTCAAGCGCCGCCTGCGGGAGAAGGTGGCCAACGTGGACCGGATCGAACGGGAGCTCCGGGACAAGAGCGAACGTCTGGAGCTGGCCCTCACCGCCATCAACGCGGGCATCTGGGACTTCTTCCCGGCCACGGGCAAGGCCTACTACAGCCCCCAGTGGTGCACCATGCTCGGCTACGGCACGGACTGCGCTCCCCAGACCTTCGAAGGCTGGGCCGCGTTCGCCCATCCCGACGACGTGGCCGGCGTGAACCGCATCCTCATGGACTACATCACCCAGGGCGGCCGCGGGGAATACGAGGCCGAGTTCCGCATGAGCACCCAGGACGGGGGCTGGCGCTGGATCCTGGGCAAGGGCCGGACCGTGGAATGGGACGCCGAGGGCCGCCCCACGCGGATCATCGGCCTCAACCTGGACATCCACAAGCTCAAGGAGGCCCAGGAGGCCCGCCGCAAGTCCGAGGCCCTGTCCCGGGCCATCCTGGACCAGGCCTTCGCGCTCATCGCCCTGCTCGACTCCCAGGGCCGCATCCTCAACCTGAACCGGACCGCCCTCGACTTCGTGGGCGCCCCGCTGGACGGCCTCATGGGCCGCCCCTTCTGGGAGGGGGCCTGGTGGCCCGACAGGAGCGAGGGCGAGGCCGTCTGCCGGGAAGGCATGCGCAAAAGCCTGCGGGGCGAGATATTCCGGCGCGAAGTCCGCCACCTGGGCCACGACGGCGAGGAGCGCATCATCGACTTCTCCATCTCGCCCTTCACGGACGAGACCGGCGCGGTCCGCCAGTTCGTCTGCGAGGGACGCGACGTCACCGAGATGCGCCGGGCCCGCGACGCGGTGGCCGAAAGCGAACGCCGCTTCCGCACCATCTTCGAGAACGCCCCCTATTCCATCGCCATCAACCGCCTGTCCGACGGCGCATACCTGGACGTGAACAACGCCTTCCTGGAGAAAAACAGCCTCACCAGGGAAAAGGCCCTGAAGCTCTCGTCGCACGACTTCGCGGCCGTGTCCTCCGAGAACGAGGCCGAAATCCAGCGCCGCATCCGCGAGGCCGGAGGGGTCCACAACATGGAGGCCGGTATCCGGCAACGCGACGGGAGCGTCAACCACATCATCTATTCCGCGGTGCCCATCACCGTGGGCGGCGAACTCTGCGCCCTGTCCATGACCGTGGACGTGACCGACAAGAAGCGGGCCGAGGAGGCCCTCCGGGCCAGCGAGGAGAAATACCGGGCCATCTTCAACAATGCGCCCATCGGCATCTTCCGCACCAGCTTCCAGGGTCGTTTCGTGGATGCCAACCGCACCCTGGCGCGCATGCTCGGCTACTCCAGCCGCGAGGACCTCCTCAACTCGGTCCACGACATCGCCCGGGACATCTATCCCAGCGCGGCCATGCGCAGGCGCCTCCTGGACGCCGTGCTCGCCTCGCCCTCCGGGGCGAGCCTGGAGATCGAATTCAAGCGCAAGACCGGAGAACCGTTCCACGCCATCATCCACGCCTCCCTGCTGATGACCCCGGAGGGCGAGCCCGCCTTTCTGGACGGCACCATCGAGGACATCAGCGAGCGCAAGCGCGCCGAGGAGGCCCTCCGGGCCAGCGAGGAGAAGTTCTCCCGGCTCTTCCGGCTCTCGCCGGACAGCATCATGCTCCTGCATCTGCAAAGCGGGCGCTTGGCCGACGTCAACGACGCCTTCGCCCAGCTCACCGGCTATTCCCGCGAGGAGGCCCTGGGCCAGAGCGCCTTGGAGCTGCGGCTCTACCGTGATCCCGCCGCGCGCGAACGGCTCTACGAACACCTGGCAGCCGGCGACGTGGTCAAGGATTTCGAATTCGAGCTCCAGCGCAAGGACGGCGATCCGGTGCTCTGCTCCCTCTCCTGCCAGGTCCTGGCCATCAACGAGCAGCCCTACCTCATGGCCGTGATGCGCGACGTCACCGAGATCAAGAAGATGCAGGAGATGATGATCCAGACCGAGAAGATGATCTCGGTGGGCGGCATCGCGGCGGGCATCGCCCACGAGATCAACAACCCCCTGGGCATTGTGCTCCAGGCGGCCCAGAACCTCGTCCAGCGGACCCGGCCCGACTTCCCAAAGAACCTGGAGGCGGCCCGGGGCATCGGCCTGGACATGAACCAACTGGCCGAATACATGCGGGCCCGCAAACTGGACGTCTTCCTGGAGGACATCCAGTCCGCCGCGCAGCGCGCCTCGGCCATCATCCGGCACATGCTCGACTTCAGCCGCCGCAGCGAATCCAAGCGCAAGGTCTGCCACCTGGACGCCATCGTGGAGAAGGCCCTGAGCCTGGCCCAGACCGATTACGACCTCAAGAAAAGCTACGATTTCAAACAAATAAAGGTTGAGATCGACATGGACGACGATCTCCCGACCATCAACTGCACTGAAACCGAGATCGAACAGGTGCTCCTGAACCTGCTGCGCAATTCGGCCCAGGCCATGGCCGAGGCCGAGCCACCCCAGGTGAACCCGCGCATCGCCGTGCGGGTCAAGAGCACCCCCGACGGGGTGCGCCTCGAAGTCGAGGACAACGGTCCGGGCATGCCTCCCGAGGTGCGGAGGCGGATATTCGAGCCGTTCTTCACCACCAAGGCCCCGGGCGTGGGCACGGGCCTCGGACTCTCGGTTTCCTACTTCATCGTCACCAAGGGACATGGAGGGCGAATGAAGGTGGCCTCGACCCCGGGCGTGGGCACCACCTTCACCATCGAGCTGCCGACGGACGAGGCGCTGCGCCGCGCCGGAGCGGCATCCTGAGGCGGAGGAAGAGGTGGGGCGGCAAAGTCCGATCCGCTGTTATTTTTTCGAGGGAGCGCGTTTCATGCGGAAGCGTTTTCAGTATCATGCCGACATGACGATCCGGCCCCTCATCGCCCTGTGGGCCTTCTTCGCCGCGCTGCTGCTCGCGCCGCGCGCGGCCTTTCCCATTGACGACGCTCCCGCCGCCGGCCACCCCGTCGTCCTGGTCACCGACCAGATGAAGCCATTCT
Organism: Desulfovibrio aminophilus; assembly: GCF_023660105.1. NCBI lineage: Bacteria > Pseudomonadati > Thermodesulfobacteriota > Desulfovibrionia > Desulfovibrionales > Desulfovibrionaceae > Desulfovibrio > Desulfovibrio aminophilus. Next base: position 26,798 of record NZ_JAMHGA010000021.1, read on the forward strand.
CCTATATCGAGGAAGGAACCGCGCGCGGCTTCGCGACGGACATCGTGACCGAGGCCCTGGACGCCGCGGGAATTCCCCACGCCCTGGAGTTCCTGCCCTGGAACAGGGCCCTGGAGCGGGCCCAGGACGAACCCGGCGTATTCATCTTCTGCCTCGTCCGGACCCCGGAGCGGGAAGGCCGCTTCGCCTGGGTCGCGCCGCTGGTCGCCGCCGAGGCGGGACTGTTCAGATTGCGCTCCCGGCCCGACCTCGCGGGGGTGGACTGCGGAAATCTGGCCACATACCGGGTGGCCGCCATACGGGGCTACTTCACCTCCGAGATCCTGCGTCAGTGGGGCGTGCCCGAGAGCAACGTGACCCTGTTCACCGACCTGAACAAACGCACGATCATTGAACACCTGGAATTGGGGCGCTCGGACTTCTTTCTCGGCGATCCCCTGGCCTTCGCCTTCGACCTGAAGGCCGCGGGCAAGGAACACGAATTGGTTCTGAACGGCCCGGCCCTGCGGGTCGGGGACTATTATCTCGCCGCCAACCCGGCGACAGACCCGGCCCTGCTGCGCCGGGTCGGCGAGGCGCTGCGGCGGCTGCGGGAAAGCGGGCGGGCCAAGGCCATCCTCCAGGAATATTCGAGGAGGGAACGGCCATGACCACGGCCCGATCCCTCGCGGGACGTCTGTCCCTCTCCGTGGCCCTGACCTCGGTGGCCATGATCCTGCTCGTCCTGGGGACGGGCCTGCTCATCCTCATGCAGCGGATCAACGCCGAGATGGAGGAGCAGGCCGCGCGCTCCGCCGCGTTCCTGACCGAATCCCTGGCCGTGCCGCTCTGGTCCCTGGACTACGACGCCGCCCGGGCCGTGGGCCAGGCCCTGGCCCAGGACAAGGTGGTCGGGTTGGTGGAGATCCTCGACGCGCGCGGCGAACCCATCTATCGCCATGCCAAGGGCGGCCGCCTCCTGCTGGAACGCTTCGCCCAGGTGACCCACGACGGCCAGGCCATCGGCGCCGTGCGGCTCGGCCTGAACGACAGCACCCGCCGGGCGGCGCTCTGGACCCTGGCCGGAGCCGGGGCCGGACTGGTGGCCCTGACCATCGCGCTGCAGTTCCTGCTCCAGGCCGTGCTCTTCCGGCCCCTCCTGCGTCGGCCCTTCGCCTCCCTGGACGGCCTCGTGGGCGCTTACGCGACGGGCGACTTCTCTCCGGCCCCCCCGCCCATCCACTACGTCGAATTCGAACCCCTGGTGAACCTGCTCCTGGACATGGGGCGGACCATCCGGGAGCAGATGGAGAGCCTGCGCAAAAGCGAGGAACGGTTCTCCCTGGCCCTGGACGCGGCCAACGACGGATTGTGGGACCTGGACATCCCCACCGAGACGACGTTCTACAGCCCCCGCTACTACACCATGCTCGGCTACGAGCCCGGCGAATTCCCCTCCGACTACGAGTCCTGGCTGGACATGCTCCACCCCGAGGACCGCGGCCGGGCCGAGGCCGCCATGGCGGCCTGCCTGGACGACTCCGCCCCCTATGAGGTCGAGTTCCGGCTGCGCGACAAGGCCGGGCAGTGGCGTTGGATCCTCTCCCGGGGCCGGGTGGTGGAGCGCGACGCCGACGGCCGCGCCAAGCGGATGGTGGGCACCCATTCGGACATCGCCGACCGCAAGCTGGCCGCGGATCGCCTGCGCCAATCCGAGGAGAAGTTCTCCCGCCTGTTCCGGCTCTCGCCGGACGCCATCATCGTGGTCCACTTGGTGAGCGAACAGGTCCTGGACGTCAACGAGGCCTTCTGCCGCATGTTCGGCTTCGAGCGCGCCGAGGCCGTGGGCAAGACCACCCGGGAGCTCGGCATCTACCAGGATTACACCGCGCGAACCTCGGTCTTCGAGAAACTGCGGGCCGAAAACCAGGTGGAGAACCTGGAGATCGAGGCCCGCCGCAAGGACGGCGCCCCGCTCGGCTGCTCCCTGTCCTGCCAGGTCCTGTCCATCGACGGGGAACCGCACATCCTGACCGTGTTCCGGGACATCACCGAGACCAAGAAGATGCAGGAAATGATGATCCAGACCGAGAAGATGCTCTCGGTGGGAGGCATCGCGGCGGGCATCGCCCACGAAATCAACAACCCCCTGGGCATCGTGCTCCAGGCCGCCCAGAACCTCACCCAGCGGACGCGGCCCGACTTCATCAAGAACCAGGAGGCGGCACGGTCCATCGGCCTGAATTTGGCCCTGCTGGTCGAGTACATGCGGTTGCGCAAGCTGGACGTCTTTCTCGACGACATCCAGTCCGCGGCCCTGCGGGCCTCGGCGATCATCCGGCACATGCTCGACTTCAGCCGCCGCAGCGAGTCCAAGCGCCGGGTCTGCGACGTGGCGGCCATCGCGGACAAGGCCCTGGCCCTGGCCCAGAACGATTACGACCTGAAAAAGAGCTACGACTTCAAACAGATTCAAGTCGAACGGGAGTACGAAACCGGCCTCCCGCCCATCCACTGCACGGAAACCGAGATCGAGCAGGTGCTCCTGAACCTCCTGCGCAACGCGGCCCAGGCCATGGCCGCGGTCCAGCCTCCCGTGGAGGCGCCGCGAATCGCCCTGCGACTTTCCCGGCAGGCCGGAAGCGTGCGCATCGAGGTGGAGGACAACGGGCCCGGCATGCCTCCCGACGTGCAGCGCCGCGCCTTCGAACCGTTCTTCACCACCAAGGCTCCCGGAGTGGGCACGGGCCTCGGCCTCTCGGTATCCTATTTCATCGTGACCAAAGGCCACGGCGGAACCATGCGTCTGGAATCCAAGCCGGGACTCGGCTCCCGCTTCATCATCGACCTGCCCGCCGAGGAGGCGTGAAATGGACGACCAGCTTCCCAGAGTGCTCATCGTGGATGACGAGGAACGCATCCGGCGGCTGCTCCTGGAGTACCTCGAGGACTTCGGGGAGTTCCGTCTGGAGGCGGTGGATTCGGGCGAGGCGGCCATGCAGGCGTTGGCCGAGGAGCCCGCCGACCTCTGCGTGGTGGACATGCGCCTGCCGGGCATGAACGGCGAGGCCTTCATTCTCGCCGCCGGGGCCCAGGGACTGTGCGGACACTTCCTGGTGCACACGGGCTCCGTGGACCTGAGCCTGTCCAAGGATCTGCAACGCCTGGGCATCACGGAGCGGGACGTCTTCTTCAAGCCGAGCGACGTGGAACGCATTCTGGGACGTGTGCGCGTGGTCCTGGCGGGAGGCGAATGACATGGCCATTCTCATCATCGACGACGAGGCCGGGCTGCGCCGCTCCCTGGCCGCCCACCTGGAGGACCTGGACCACGAGATCCTGGAGGCGGAGAACGGCCAGGCCGGGCTGGAAACGCTCCAGGCCAACCTGGGCACGGTGGAGGCCATGGTCGTGGACCTGAACATGCCGGTGATGGACGGCTATTCCTTCATCAGCCACGCCGTGCAGCTGGCCCCGGAAATCCCGATCGTGGTGCTCTCCGGCGTGGGCGTGGTGGAAGACGCCCTGCGCGCCATGCGCCAGGGGGCCTGGGACTTCATCACCAAGCCGCTGCACAACCTGAGCATCCTGGATTACACCCTGGACAAGGTCTTTGAGCGCGCCCGGCTCATCCGCGAAAACCGCGAGTACCAGGAAAACCTCGAATATCTCGTGCGCGAGCGCACCCGCGAGCTGGAGTCCGCCCGGCGCCAGGTCATGCAGCGCCTGAGCCGCGCCGCCGAGTACAAGGACAACGAGACAGGCCACCACGTCATCCGGGTCGGCGAGATCAGCGCCCTCCTGGCGCGGGCCATGGGCCTTTCGAAAAGCGAATGCGAGATGCTGCGGGAATGCGCCCCGCTGCACGACGTGGGCAAGATCGGAATCCCGGACGGCATCCTGCTCAAGCAGGGCAAACTCGACGAGGCGGAATGGGAGGTCATGCGCCGCCACTGCACCTACGGCTGCGAGATCCTCGGCCCCCTGACCAGCAAGGACGAGGCCCGCAAGGCCTGCGCCGGCCTGGAGTTCGTGCTTGAAAGCGGCGGCAACGAACTCCTGCGCACGGCCCGCATGCTGGCGCTCTGCCACCACGAGCGCTGGGACGGCCGGGGCTATCCCTTCGGCCTCCGGGGCGAGGACATCCCGCTCATGGCCCGCATCGTGGCCGTGGTGGACGTCTATGACGCCCTGGGCAGCAACCGCCCCTACAAGGAGGCCTTCCCGGAAGAAAAATGCCGGGAAATCATCCGCTCCGGCTCGGGCAGCCAGTTCGACCCCGCCGTGGTGGATGCGTTCTTCGCCAACGTCCAGGAGATCAGCGCCATCCGGGAACGCTGGAAAGACTGATCCCACGCGGCCGATTGCATCCGGGGCCAAGGCAGGCTACAAGCGTTGCCGCGCCGGGTTCGGCCCGGCTCGACCCAATGCACCTACGGGGGAGCGCATGTCCCGGATCATCTTCACGCTGAGCCTCGTCCTGATCCTCGCCACGGCCGCCGCCGCCTTCGACGAACCCACCGCCCGCCGCCACATGGCCAAGGACTGCGTGGAGTGCGCGGCTTATTACGACGTCATCGCCAACTGCCTGGAGGCCACCCGGCCCCTGGACAAGGACCTGGCCGAACGCTACCGGAGCATCAGCCGCAAGCTGGAGGGCCAGGCCCGGGAGTTCGGCGAGGAGAACGACCGGGCCGTGGAGGACGCCGAGGCCGGCATGGCCCGGGAAATCCGTCAGGATTGCACCGCCCTCGCGCCGCTCAAGGACCGCTACAAGGAAATCTGCCGGGGATTGGTGGAGAAGCCCAAGGCCCGCATGACCTACTGGCTGGAACGCCGGAACTAGCATCACCTTCCCGGTGCGATGCGCTCCGGGCTCCCGGAACCGCCGCGCCGCCGGGCCTTCCCGGCGGTATTCTTTTGTCGTTGAAATCCCGTCGAATCATTGTACAATGGCCTCAAATCCGACGGGAGACCGTGTGACGCAATCCTCGGCCCAGCAACAGCAGGAACAACCCCAGATCGAGCCCGTCTTCGTGGCCCGGCAGCCCATTTTCGACCGGGCCGAGCGGCTCTGGGGCTACGAACTGCTCTTCCGGCACAGCGCCGAGGCCACCAGCGCGGCCTTCGCCGAGTCCAGCGTGGCCACCTCCAAGATGGTGGCCGACGGATTCGTGCTGGCCCAGGCCGGACTGCCGCCGGCCTGCATGCTGTTCATCAATTTTCCCGAAGCCCTGCTGCTCGACGGCGCGGCCTACGCCCTGCCCAGGGAGCAGTGCGTGGTGGAGATCCTGGAGAACGTGTCCCCCACTCCGGCGGTGCTGAGCGCCTGCGACAAGCTCAAGGCGGCGGGATACGTCCTGGCCCTGGACGATTACTTCGGCGAGGCCGACATGGAGCCCTTCCTGGCCCTGGCCGACATCGTCAAGGTGGACCTCAAGGGCAAGGGCCGGGCGGACATCGAGGCCCTCACCCGGCGGCTCTCGCGGGACGGGCGCAAGCTCCTGGCCGAGAAGATCGAGGACGCGGAGACCCACGCCCTGGTCAAAAACCTGGGCTACGCCCTGTTCCAGGGGTTCTATTTCAGCAGGCCCGAGACCCTCTCCGGCAGGAAGGTGTCCGGGGCGGCGGCCTCGCGGGTCAAGCTGCTCTCCGAGCTGGGCAAGGACGACTATGAAACAGCGGCCCTGTCCAAGATCATCTCCAGCGACGCGGCCCTGAGCTACCGTCTGCTCCAGTTCATCAACTCGGCCTTCTTCTCCCGTCCCTTCAAGATATCCTCCATCGGCCAGGCCATCGCCGCCCTGGGCCAGCGGCCCCTGCGGCACTGGCTCATGGCCGTGATCCTCTCGGACCTCTCGCCCACGCCCAAGGCCAAGGAAATCTGCGCCAACTCCGTGCAGCGCGCCCGGCTCCTGGAAACCCTGGCCGCCAACTCCGGCCGCTCTCCCCGGCCGCCGGACTCCATGTTCCTCCTGGGCCTGCTCTCCCGGCTGGACGCCCTGCTGGGCATGGAAATGGCGCGGATCATCGCGGGCATGCCCCTGGACGATGAAATCGCGGACGCCCTGCTCGGCAAGCCCAACGCGCCCCGTTCCTGGCTGGACATGGCTTCGAGCCTGGAGGCCGGGGAGTGGGGCAAGGCCGAGCATCTGCTCGGCGCGTTGGGGCTGAATCCCCAGGACGCGGCGCGACGTCAGGCGGAGGCCCAGGTCTGGACGCTCCAGACCCTGACCTCCGCTTCGTCATCGCCGCCATGAGGCGAAACTTCAGGAATCGATGTAGCTGCCGGGGAATTCCGAGCGCAGTTGGATGAGCGCCACCCGGGCCTGTTCCATGTCGCGGAAGGCTCCGGCCTGGACGAGGTAGACCTCGCGGCCGCCGCGCATGATGGCCCGCACCCGGGAACCGGAGAAACCGGAACCGACCAGGCGTTCGCGCAGCCGGTAGGCGTTTTCCTCCACCGCGAAGGTGCCGACCTGGATGTAGTAGCCCTGGGTCGAGGCGACGCTCTTCGCCGGAGCCCGTCGGCCGCCGTTGCCCGCCAGATAGGAGGACGGGGCGGAATAGCTGCCGATGGCCGTGACCCGCACCTTGGCGATGCCCTGGCGGGCCGATCCCAGCCGCTGGGCCGCGCCGTAGGAGAGATCGATGACGCGGCCGTCCACGAAGGGGCCCCGATCGTTGACCAGCAGGTCCACTTGGCGGCCGTTGTGCAGGTTGGTCACACGCACCACGGTGCCCAGGGGCAGGGTCTTGTGGGCGGCGGAAACCGCGTACATGTCGTAGATGTCGCCGCTGGCGGTCTTCTTGCCGTGGAAGTCGTCGCCGTACCAGGAGGCGACGCCCACCTCGTCATAGCCCCGGGCGTCCGGCAGCGGATGGTAGGTCCGGCCGAGCACGGTGTAGGGCTGGGTCTTGGGGTCGTACTGCTCCTGCCAGCGCTCGACGTTGTGATTGTCGGTCACGGGCCGCGTGGGGCGGTAGGACTGCGAAGGAATGGACGAAGGCAACAGGGCGCATCCACCCAATGCCGTCAGCGCCAGAGCCAGAAAAATGAAACGAATGCGTTGCATGGCCGCTCCCTCCCTGGAAATCGGTCTTGATTTCCGGCATGCAGCAGCCATGCCAAATCCCTTGAAGCGCCTCGCCATTTCTCCAGCCTCATGCCTTGGAGCGAGGAATCACGCGGATTTTCCACTTGCAACCCGCGAGTGCGTGTCATATAAGCGCGTCGCCGGAGCGATCCCCGGCGTCAAAATTCCCGCGCAACCTTTATCCCCAATACCCGCATGAAAACACGAAACGATTCCCTGCGCAACGTCGCCATCATCGCCCACGTCGACCACGGCAAGACCACCCTGGTGGACGCCCTGTTCCGCCAGAGCGGACTGTTCCGCGAAAACCAGGAAGTGGTGGAGCGGGTCATGGACTCCATGGACCTGGAACGCGAACGCGGCATCACCATCGCGGCCAAGAACTGCTCCGTGATGCACGACGGCGTGAAGATCAACATCATCGACACGCCCGGCCACGCCGACTTCGGCGGCGAGGTGGAGCGCTCCCTGGCCATGGCCGACGGCGCGATCCTCCTGGTGGACGCCTCGGAAGGCCCCCTGCCGCAGACCCGTTTCGTGCTCAAGAAGGCCCTGGAGGCCGGACTGCCGATCATCGTGGTGGTGAACAAGATCGACCGCGCCGACGCCCGGCCCGGCGAGGTCCTCAACGAGGTCTACGACCTGTTCATCGACCTGGACGCCGACGAAAACCAGCTGGAGTTCCCCGTGCTCTACGCCATCGGCCGCCAGGGCGTGGCCATGAACGAGCTCGGCGAGGAGGGCAAGGACCTCTCCCCGCTCTTCCAGCTCATCCTCAAGCACATCCCCGGCCCGGCCTTCGACCCCGAGGCGCCCTTCCAGATGCTCGTCTGCGACCTGGGCTACTCCGACTATCTGGGACGGCTGGCCGTGGGCAAGGTGGTCAACGGCCGGGTCCAGGCCAACGAGGCCCTGACGCGGCTGGGCGAGAACGGCGAGCAGGCTCCGCTCAAGGTGCTCAAGCTCCAGACCTACATGGGCCCGCAGCTCGTCCCGGCCGAGCAGGCCACCCCCGGCGACATCGTGGTCCTGGCGGGCATCGAGGACGTGAAGATCGGCGACACCATCTGCACCAAGGACGCGCCCCGGGCCCTGCCGCGCATCACCGTGGACGAGCCCACGGTGTCCATGCGCTTCTCCATCAACACCTCGCCCCTGGCGGGCCGCGAGGGCAAGATCGTCCAGAGCAACAAGATCCGCGAACGGCTCATGAAGGAGTCGCTCAAGAACGTGGCCATCCGCGTGGAGGACTCCGAGGACCGCGACAGCTTCATCGTCAAGGGGCGCGGCGAGTTCCAGCTGGCCATCCTCATCGAGACCATGCGCCGCGAAGGCTTCGAGCTCACCGTGGGCCGCCCGGAGGTCATCCTCAAGGCCAAGGACGGCAAGACCATGGAGCCCATCGAGCGGCTCTTCGTGGACTGCGACGAGGCCTTCCTCGGCGTGGTCACGGAGAAGCTCTCCAGCCGCAAGGGCAAGATGGTCAACCTGGTGAACAACGGCCGGGGCCGCGTGCGCATCGAATTCAGCGTGCCCTCGCGGGCCCTCATCGGCTACCGCGACGAATTCCTGACCGACACCAAGGGCACGGGCATCATGAACTCCTACCTGGAGGGCTACGGCGAGTTCCGGGGCGAGTTCCCCTCGCGCTTCACCGGCTCCCTGGTGGCCGACCGGGCCGGGGCGGCCGTGCCCTACGCCCTGTTCAACCTGGAGCCGCGCGGACAGCTCTTCGTCGCCCCCACCGAGCCGGTCTACGAGGGCATGGTCGTGGGCGAGCACAACCGGGACAACGACCTGGACGTGAACGCCTGCAAGGAGAAGAAGCTCACCAACCTGCGCGCGGCGGGCAAGGACGAGAACGTCATCCTCTCCCCGGTGAAGCCCATGACCCTGGAACGGGCCCTGCACTTCATCAAGGAGGACGAGGCCGTGGAGGTCACGCCCCTGTCCATCCGCCTGCGCAAGGTCGTGCTTTCGGCCCAGAAGCGCCACACCATGCGCGGCGAGAAGAAGAAGCAGGAACTGGGAAAATAGCCTAGAGCGAGAAGAGCTTCTTCCCGTTGGCCGCGAAGTAGAGGGCCAGGGCCAGGACCACCAGCAGGATCACCGTCTCGGCCAGGCCGCGCAGCTTCGTGCCGTCCGAGCCGATGCGCAGGGCGATGGAGCGGGTCCGGGCCGCCGAAAGGAGCAGGATCACGGCCCCGGCACCGAAGCAGAACTGGCTCACCAGGCCCAGTTTTTCCGCCGCCGGGGGATGAGGCGCCGCGCCGGGGGCGAAGAGCAGCAGCAGATCCACGCGCTCCAGCACGAAGCCGAAGGCCATGAGCGCAATGGCCGTGCGCACCCAGGCGAGATAGGTCCGGGTGTTGGCCAGGTGGGTGGTGGTCCGCGCCAGGCGGTCGCGTTCGTCCTGGCAGTCGTGCGCCGCTACGGCTTCCTTCCCGTTTTTCATTCCGAGCCTCCGGGCCGCGAGCATACACCAATATCCGGTTTTCTCCAGCCCCCCGCCGGAAACGCCGGTTTGCAACGGGCGGCGGCGGTGCTAAGGTTCCGCGCATGAGCGACTCCGCGACCTTTTCCCAGCGCGTCCTGGCGCGCCTGCTGCGGCCCTCGACCCTGGCCTTCTTCCGGGAAGGCCGCGCCTCGGGCGTGGCCTGGGGAGAGCTGCTGCACGGCTACATCTACGCCCGCTGGCCCTACCTCTACATCGGCGTGGCCACGGGACGGCGCAAGTGGGCCGCGGTCCTGCTCTCGCCCCTGCTCCTGCTCCTCCTGCGCCACCGCCCGCTCAAGCCCGGAAAGACGGGCCGCCCGGGATTCGCCGACTCCTACCACGGCAAGGCCCTGCCCCTGGAAGAAGCCACGCGGCTCGTGACCGTGAACCGGAGCGTGGAGCTGCGCGACCTGGAGCAGGTCATCCCCTACGCCCTGGCCCGCGACATCGTGCTCAAGAACCCCGAGCGCATCGCGCTCCTGGACTGCCCCTGCCGCGCCATGAGCGAGAACCCCTGCCTGCCCATGGACGTCTGCCTCATCGTGGGGGAGCCCTTCGCCTCCTTCATCCTGGAGCACAATCCCGAGCGCTCCCGGGCCATCACCCCGGAAGAGGCCGTGCGCATCCTCAAGGAGGAGGACGCCCGGGGCCACGTGCACCACGCCTTCTTCAAGGACGCCATGCTCGGCCGCTTCTACGCCATCTGCAACTGCTGCTCCTGCTGCTGCGGGGCCATGCGGGCCCAGGCCCACGGCATCCCCATGCTCTGCTCCTCGGGCTACCTCTGCCGGGTGGACGCCGACGCCTGCGTGGGCTGCGGCCAGTGCCTGAAATCCTGCCAGTTCAAGGCCCTGCGCGTGCGCGACGGGGTCTGCGCGGTGAACGTCAAGCGCTGCATGGGCTGCGGCGTCTGCGTGGGCCACTGCGCCAAGTCCGCCCTCTCCCTGGAGCCGGCCCCGGAAAAGGGCGCGCCCCTGGAAATCCGAAAGATCCTGGAGAACGCCTGAGATGGACTTCGCCCCCGGCGTCCTGCCCCTGCTCAAGGTCCTGGCCGCCTTCGCCGCCATGCTCGTCTGCATCCGGCTGAAGGTCGCCCTGGGCCTGTCCATCCTCGGCGGCGCGGCGATCCTGTGCCCGCTCTTCGGCATGGCCCCCGGGGACTGGATCGCGGGCGCGGCCAGGGCCCTCATCGACCCGGAAACCCTGTTCCTGGCGGGCATCGTGGCCCTCATCCTGGTGCTCTCGGACCTGCTGGAGCGCACGGGCCAGTCCCGCCGCCTCATGGACTGCCTGGCCCGGATGATCCGCTCCCACCGGCTGCGGCTGGGCCTGTTCCCGGCCCTGGTGGGCTTCCTGCCCATGCCCGGCGGGGCCATCTTCTCCGCGCCCATGGTGGCCGGGGTGGCCGAGCATCTCGACCTGGACCGCAGGCACAAGGCGCTCATCAACTACTGGTTCCGCCACCTCTGGGAAATGGCCTGGCCGCTCTTCCCGGGCCTGATCCTGACCTCCAACCTGGCCGGGCTGCCCATCACCACGCTCATCTTCTTCACCGCGCCCGGCGCGCTCTGCTGCCTCGTCCTCGGCTGGGTCTTCTACCTCCGGCCCAAGGTCCTGCCCCTGCCCGAGGCGGGCCCGGCCCCCGAGGCCGGGCGCCCGGAATACGGGCGGGCGCTCGTCCTGGGCCTGCCGCTCCTGGTGGCCATCGTCGGGGCCCTGGGCCTGGAGGCGGCCATCTCCGCCCTTGCCCCCCAGCTCCCCTTCGAGCTGGGGGTGGTCACGGCCCTGGCCGCGGCCGTGGCCTGCGTCGCGGTCCAGAACCGCGCCGACGTCCGGCTCATGATCTCGGCCCTGACCAAGAAGAGCTTCCTCGGCATGATGCTCGTCATCGCGGGCATCTTCATCTTCAAGGGCCAGCTCGCGGCCTCGGGCGCGGTGCGCGGCATGGCCGAGCTGGCGGGCGGCCCGGCGGCCCTGTTCGTGGCGGCCGTGTTCCTGCCCTTCCTGGTGGGCTTCATCGCGGGCATCAACGTGGCCTTCGTGGGCTCCACCTTCCCGCTGCTCCTGGGCATCCTCCCCGTGATCGGGCTCCAGCACCAGCTCATCCCCTATCTCGTCCTGGCCACCTTCGCGGGCTTCACCGGGGTCATGGCCTCGCCCATCCACATCTGCCTCGTGCTCACCTGCCAGTACTTCAAGACCGACCTGGGCGGGACCTGGCGGCGTCTGGTCCTCCCCTGCGCCCTGCTCCTGGGCTTCGGCTGCCTCTACTTCCTGGCCCTGACCCGGCTCTTCGCCTGAGCGGACGCGCCCCACGCCCTTGCCCCGTCGGGCGGCTTGGGCTAGGGTCCGGCAGTTCCAATCCCAACCGAGGCAGAGCCATGACCATCGATCCCGCCGCCCTGCGCGGCAGCCTCCTGACCATGATCCGCCGCCGCGTGCTGGCCCAGGACGAGGGCCGACGCCGCGAGGCCCTGGTGGAATACCTGACCCTCACCGGCGCGGCCAAGGATCCCAAGCTGGCCGCCGAACTGGCGGGCTTGGTCCCGCCCCTGCTCACCGGGCTGTACGAGAAGTGGATCGGCATGTTCCTGGACCGGCTCATGGAGACCGTGGCCCCGGAGCAGATCGCGATCCTGGCCGAGGACACGCCGGACAACGAGGCCGCCGTGGTCCTGGCCTATCTCATGTTCCTGGAGTCCGAACGCATGGAGAAGCAGGTCCAGATGGACCTGGAGGCCTACGGCCTGGCCCATTCCGGGGACGCCGACCAGGGCGGCGCGGTGGCCGGGTTCCTGCGCTCGCGCGTCCTGGACCTGGCCCGGGAGCTGAACGAGAAGGACAAGGGCGGCCCGGGCACGACCCACTGAGCCCGGAAAGCCCGCCGCATGCTCCGCGCCCTGCTCCTCGGCGTCCTCTCCGCCTTCTTCTTCAGCAGCACCTTCGTGCTCAACCGGGCCATGAGCCTGGAGGGCGGGCACTGGGCCTGGACCGCGGCCCTGCGCTACGCTTACATGCTGCTCATGCTCCTGGCCTGGCTGGGGATCACCCGCCAGGGAGCGGTGCTGCGCGGGGTGCGGGACGCGTTGCGCTCCCGCCCGTTGTTCTGGATGCTCACCGGAAGCGTGGGCTTCGGCGTGTTCTACGCCCCGCTCTGCTACAGCGCCACGCGCATGCCCGGCTGGGTCGTGGCCGCCACCTGGCAGGCCACCATCCTGGCCACGCCCCTGGTCCTGCTCCTCTTCGGCCGCAAGGTGCCCACCCGGGGAATGGCCTTCACCGGCCTCATCTTCCTGGGCATCGTGCTGGTGAACCTGGAGCAGGCCGGAGGATTCGGGGACGCGGCCGGGCTGATCCTGGGGGTGCTGCCGGTGCTGCTGGCGGCCCTGGCCTATCCCCTGGGCAACCAGCTGGCCTGGGAGGCCCGGAGCGACGCCGCGCGCGGCGGACCGGAGGCGGCCAACCCGGCCCTGGAGAGCGGCCCGGGGCTCGTGCTCCTGCTCTGCCTCGGCTCCCTGCCCTTCTGGCTCGCGCTGCTCCTGATCGTGCGGCCGGAGGCCCCGGCCGACGGGCAGTGGGTTCAGACCGCCCTGGTGGCCTTCCTGGCCGGGGTGGTGGCCACGAGCCTGTTCCTGCACGCCCGCAACCGCGCCCGCTCCTCCTACGAGCTGGCCGCCGTGGACGCCACGCAGTCCATGGAGGTGGTCTTCTCCCTCGTCGGGGAAGTCCTGTTCCTCCACGCCGCGCCGCCCGGCCTCCTGGGCTTTTCGGGCATCGCGCTGGTGACGCTGGGGCTGGTTCTTTACGTGGCCCGGCAGACGGCCGGACGCAAGGCGGGCGGCTAGGCCGGATTCCGCAGCACCGACTCCACGGCGTCCGCGATCCGAACCCCGTCCGGCTCTTCGCTCTCCTCCAGCAGGGCGGCCTGGAGGTTGATCTCGCGCACCAGGGGAACGTTGCGCATGTCCTTGAAGTTCTTCCAGACCGACACGGCCTTGGCCGGGCTGCCGCCACGGGCCAGGGTCAGGCCCAGGAAGAGCCAGGCCTCGTTGTCCTCGCGGTCCGCGCGCAGCACCCGCTCGAACTCCACCTTGGCCTGCACGAACTTGCCCTCGCCGTAGAGGCAGCGCCCCAGGCGGCGACGCGCCTCGCGGTTCTCGGGCTCCTTCTGGAGCAACTCGCGGTACTTGGGCGTGGCCGCGGCGAAGTCGCCGGAATCGAAGGCCGCGTTGGCCTCGTTCAGCAGCGGCAGGGTCTCGGAACTGCGGGCCTGGGGACGGCCCTCGGCCTCCTCCCCGCGCAGGCGGCGGAAGGCCCCGAAGAGCAGGTTGCGGCGGGAAACATCGATCTCTTTCTTGACGGACATGGGCGGCTCCTGCGGCGATGTGGGCGCAGGATACCCGATGTCCGCGCCAAATCAAGCCCGGCCCTTGCCATTTGCCCCCGGACGTGGAATCACCAGCCCATGCACGGCTGGACCGGCTCCATCCTCACGGCCGACCTGACCACCCGGACCCAGGGCGTCCTGCACCCGTCCGAGGAGACCCTCCGCCTCTTCCCCGGCGGCCGGGCCCTGGCCGGTCATCTTCTGCGCCCGCGCGTCGGCCTGCCCTGGGACCACCCCGACATGCCGGTGATCTTCATGGCCGGGCCGCTCACGGGCACGGGCGCGCCCTGTTCCGGCCGCTGCCACGTGGCCTCGCGTTCCCCGCTCACCGGGGCCCCCGGCGACGCCTCCACGGGCGGCAACCTCGGCCCGGCGCTCAAGTCCGCGAGCTGGGACGGACTCGTGCTCACCGGCGCGAGCGACGCGCTCCTGGGCCTGGAAATCACCTCAGGCGGGGTGCGCTTCGTCGAGGCCGAAGCGCTCCGGGGCGCGGACACGGAGGCCGTGTTCACGGCCCTGCCCGGCTGGGATTCCTTGGCCTGCGTCGGCCCGGCGGCCGAAAACGGCGCACTCTCCGCCTCCATCGTGGTGGACCGCCTCCAGGCGGCCGAACGTTGCGGCCTGGGCCTCTGTCTGGCGGCCAAGGGCTGCAAGTACCTGGCCGTGTCCGGCGAAAGGCCGGTGTCCGTGGCCGATCCCAATGGACTGGCGGCCGCGAATCGCGACATCCTGCGGCTCTTCAACGCCTCGCCCGCCCTGCGCGGTCCCCTGGGCTTCCACCGCTTCGGCACGGCCGCGCTCTGTGATCTCACGGCGGCCCGGAGCATGATGCCCACGGACAATTTCCGCCATACCCGCTTCGAACAGGCCGGAGGCTGCAACGCCCCGGCCCTGGCCGCGCGGCTGCTGCCCGCGTCCGCGCCCTGCCCGTCCTGCCCGGTGGGCTGCGTGCAGCGGACCGGGGACGGCCGCCTCCTGCCCGGGTTCGACGTCCTGTCGCACTTCACGGCCCTGATCCGCAACCCGGACCCGCTCCTGGCCGTGGAGGCCGTGAATCTCTGCGCCCGCCTGGGCCTGGACCCGGTGTCCGCCGCCGTTTCCCTGGCCGCCCTCGCCGAAATCACCGGCCGGGCGCTCGGCCCGGAACGCCTGCTCGGGCTCCTGGAGGACACGGCCCTGGGCCGGGGCGACGGCCGCCTGTTGGGCCGGGGCGCGCGGCGGCTGGCCGAGGAACTGGGCAAGCCCGACGCGGCCATGACGATCAAGGGCCTGGAGATTCCGGCCTGCGATCCGCGCGGGGCCTATGGCTTGGCCCTGGCCTACGCCGTGAGCACGCGCGGGGCCTGTCATCAGCGGGCCCTGCCCCTGGCCCACGAACTGCTGCGCAAGCCCGTGGCCACGGACCGCTTCAGCTTCCTGGGCAAGGCCCGGATCATCAAGCTGGCCGAGGACCAGATGGCCGCCGCCGACTCCCTGCCCGCCTGCGCCCCGGCCTTTCTGGCCGCCGGGCTGGAGGAGTACGCCCGGGCCTTCACGGCGGTCACGGGCCTGTCCGTCGCGGCCGGGGATCTGGCCCTGGCGGGCGAGCGCTGCGTCTACCAGGAACGGCTCATGCTGGCGGAGCTGGGCTTCACGGCCCAGGACGACGACCTGCCCGAACGCTTCTTCCGGGAGCCCGGCGACCAGGGCGAGGACTTCGAGGCGCCGCCGCTGGACCGCGAGGAATTTCTGGCGGCCCGGGCGCGCTACTACCGCGTGCGCGGACTGGACGACAACGGCCTGCCCCGGCGGGACACGGCCGAGGCCCTGGGGCTCGCATGGACCGCATCCTGAAATCCTTCGCCGCGCGCCTGGCCGCCGCCGGTCTGGCCGGGCCCGGGGACGCGCTGTTCCTGGGCCAGGACGACGCCGTGGCCTGCAACGAGCCCGGCCACCCGGACCGGGACGTCGCCGAGGCCGCTTTGCGCGCGCTTCAGGCCAGCGCCCTGGCCTGCGTGCGCCCGGCCGAGCCGTACCGGACCATCCTGGACTTCCTCCTGACCCGCCACCCGGAGATCATCACCCCGGGAGACTGCGAAACGCGGCTCTTTCTCCACGACCTGCCCGTGGCCCGGGATTTCTCGGCCGAGGCCATGACCGGGGCGCTCCGGCGGCGCAAAGGCGTGATCCTGCCCGGCCCGCGCTTGGCGGCCCCGGGATCGGTGGGGCCGGAGCAGGCCTTCGTCACGGTCAGCTCCATGTGCTTCGCGGCCTTCGTGCTCTTCTTCGAGGAATACCTGGATGACCTGCGCCATGGCCGGACCACGCCGGAGCAGCGCGAGGCCTTCGCCCGGGCCGTGTCCCACCTGCCCGGAGCGCGCGCGGACCGGCCCGCCCTGGCCAGGGGGCCGTTCCAGGACGCGGCCCAGGCCCGGCGGGCCATGCTGGAGGCCGGACGGGCCACGGTGGCCTTCGGCCTGGTGGACTCCTATTTCGGCAACATCTCCTGCAAGCTCGGCGGAGTCGTGCACATCAGCCAGACCGGCAGCTCCCTGGACGAACTGGCGGGCTGCATCGACGCCTGTCCCCTGGACGGCTCGAGTTGCGCCGGGCTCACGGCCTCCAGCGAGTTGGCGGCCCACGCCGGGATCTACGCCGCCGACCCCACGGCCGCCTGCATCCTGCACGGCCACCCGAGGTTCGCGGTGATCCTCTCCCTGGACTGCGACCTGCCGGACTGCCCGGATCGCGGCCGCTGCCACCTCGACTGTCCGCGCCCCCGGCGGGCGGGCGGCGCGCCGGTGGTGCCCGGCGAGGTGGGCACGGGCCCGCGCGGGCTCTGCCACACCCTGCCCCCGGCCCTGGCATCGGAGCGGGCGGCCATCGTCCTGGGCCACGGCCTGTTCGCCACCGGCCGGACGGACTTCAACGAGGCCTTCGCCCACCTGGCGGACACCGAGAACGCCTGCCGCGAGGAATACTTCCGCCGCGTGCGCGACCTGGGGGGCTGAGAATTCAAGCTCCGCCAGCCAAACCTTGCCATTTGAACCAAGCGACGATACATCCACATAGCGTCCTCGATAGCGGACAAACAATGTCTAACAGATCCGATAAACAAAGGACCTACCATGTGGTTCATCGCACTCCTCAGCGGCGGACTCCTGGGAGCCGCTTTCAACGTAAAAGTTTCACTGGTCTTGGCCGCGTTTGGTGCATTGGCTGGAGCCATCTGGCAGGAATTGACCAAGTTCAAGAGGGAACACGAGAATAAGAAGCTCCTGGAGGACACTCTCCAACAACTATCCAAAAGAATTGACGCCTTGGAACGGCAAACCAACGCCAACGCCGTTGTGCACGAACACAGTGCGCTCCAGGCGTCTCCCGCCACAGCCGCGACGAGGCATTCTCCAGCCCCCGTTGTGCCGCCTGCGCCCTCACAGGAAGTCCATGTCGCCCCATCACCGGCCTCGAATAGCCCGACACCTCCGCCTCCGTCCCCACAAGAAATCGTCGGCACCGATCCCGAGTCATCTTATGAATTCATCATAGAAGATCCACTCAGCCGCCTCTGGCGCAAGATTAAAGGCGACAACCCGCTGATGCGGGTGGGCCTCCTCGTGCTTTTTCTCGGACTCGCTTTCTTCGCCAGCTATGCTGTGGAACACGACTTCCTTCCCATCCCGTTGCGTATCATGGGCATTGCCACCAGCGGCCTAGCCCTGCTGGGAATCGGCTGGCGTCTGCGAACCCGGCGGCCGGAATACGCTCTTGCCCTGCAAGGCGGAGGCGTCGGAGTGCTCTACCTCGCGGTCTATGCAGCCCTCCGTCTCTATGCTCTCATCTCCCCGACTCCCGCTTTCGTTCTCTTTGCTTCCATAGCCTTGTTCGCCGCAATTTTGGCCCTGTCGCAAGGCTCCCAATCCTTGGCCTTTATCGGCACAGTTGCGGGATTCGCCACCCCTATCTTGGCTTCAACAGGCTCGGGCAGCCACATCCAGCTGTTTTCTTTTTACGCCCTGCTCAACCTGGGCATCTTCGGCATGGCTTGGCGAAAAAGCTGGCCTCGCCTGTCCCTGGCCGGGATGGTCTTCACCTTTTTTCTCAGCCTGCAATGGGCAGTCCGTTATTATCGACCGGAATTTTTTGCCAGCACGGAACCATTCCTTGTGGGCTTCTTCCTCCTCTATCTAGCCGTCGCCGTGCTGCATTCATGGAACGCCGCCCAAAATCCCTGGCGATCACTGAACGGCCCGTTGATCTTCCTGCCGCCTTTGGCCGCCTTCGGTTTGCAAAACGCCTTGGTCGCCGACACGCAATACGGGCTGACTTACACCAGCCTGGGCATGGGCGCGATCTACCTCCTCCTGGCCTGGGTTTTGTCACGTCGCCGAAAAGAATCCCTCAAACCTCTGCTGGAATGTCTTTTCGCACTCGGGGTGGGCTTTCTGGCCCTAGCGATCGCCTTAGGCCTGGACGGTCGCTGGTCGGCGGCCTTCTGGGCATTGGGAGGGCTGGGTTTGTTCTGGACCGGCGCGCGCCAGAAATATCGTTTGGCCATCTCCTTTGGATTGTTGCTGCAACTGGCAGCGGGTCTGCTTTTCCTCATCTCGCCCCGCCTTGAGGCCTTTTTCCTGGGGCCAATGGAAGCCGACACGTTGGGTATGGCGCTCATCGCGGCCTCGGGCCTTCTCACGGCCTGGGTCACCCGCCACGCCGAATGGGGCAAGGTCTTCCAAAGTGCCACCACACCCTTGGAGCGTTTTTTCTTCATCTGGGGCTGCTTATGGTGGCTGACCGCAGGCTTCCGCGCAATCGGCCTTTCAGCTCCGCCGCAAATGGTCCCCGCCGCGCGCGTACTCTTTATGGCCATTTGCGCCCTGGGTGCGGACATCACGGCGCGCAAGACGGCCTGGGAACTACCCGCCCGGGCGGCCATGCTACTCCTCCCGGGCATGCTCGCGCTGTTTTTCCAACGCCTTTCCCTGGGCACCCCTCCCTCCGCCTATCTGGGGTGGCTGGTTTGGCCTGTGGCTCTCGGTGCCCATTTCTTCCATCTGTGGTACGAAGACAACAAGCCGACATCAATCCAGACACCCAGGTCTCTCATGGTGCTCTGGCACATCCTTGGATTTTGGCTGCTCATGCTTATCGCGAGCCAGGAGCTGCGACTGCGCCTCCAAGGCTGGATCACTGCCGGATCCGCGTGGGACATGTTGGCCTGGGCAGCCTCTCCATGCGCCGCCCTATGCATGCTCACCATCTCGGCCGACAGCAGCCACTGGCCGTTTACCCGCTGGCGCAAGGAATATGTCCGCTCCGCAGGAGTGCTTCCGGCCACGGCCCTGCTCTTATGGTGCATCCTCGCCGGTCTGGGCAACCCAGGCGACGTCGCCCCTCTGCCGTTCTTGCCTCTTTTCAACCCCTTGGACGTGGCGCTTTTTGGAGTTCTGTTGGCGACCATTCGCTGGTGCATGGCCTTGCGACATGAGGGATTGGGCCTCTTGGAACCGGTCCAGTTCAAAAGGACCATGCTCCTGCACGGAGTTCTAGCCTTTGCGATCCTCAACGGTGCGTTCTTGCGGACCGTACATCATTTCCTGGGAGTGCCTTACCGCTTTACGGCATTCATAACTTCAGACTCCGTGCAAGCGGGATTGAGCATTCTCTGGGGCTTGCTGGGCATCTCGTCCATGCTCATCGCAACCCGCAACCACTGGCGCACACTCTGGTTAGCGGGTTCTACTTTCATGGTCCTCGTGGTGATCAAGCTCTTCCTTGTAGATATGGCCAACAGAGGGGCTGTGGAACGCATCGTTTCTTTCATTGTCATCGGCGTGCTGCTCCTGGCCGTGGGATACTTTTCACCTCTGCCCCCAAAAAAAATGGACGCCTCGGAATGACATCGCGAACAGCAGGCATCCCCGCGCGGCACCACTCAGAACAGGCGCTCTCAGTCGGGAGACAACCGACCGTATTTCATCAAAGGCATCGGCCGACATGAGCATCTTCCCCTCATCCGCATCGCCACTGGCCTGCGTCCTCGGCCACGCCGAGACGCTTTTCGCCGGGCTGCTGCGGCGGTCGCCGCAACTGGAGCTGGAGCGCGAGCGGCTGGAACTGCCCGACGGCGACTTCCTGGACCTGGACTGGAGCCGGAGCGGATCGCGGCGGCTGGCCCTGCTGACCCACGGCCTGGAGGGGCACTCCCGGCGGCCCTACGTCCTGGGCATGGCCCGGGCCCTGCGCGACGCCGGATTCGACGTGTTGGCCCGCAATCTGCGCGGCTGCTCCGGGGAGCTGAACCGCCTGCCCACGGCCTACCACAGCGGCGAGACCGGGGACCTGGACCAGGTCCTGGGCCACGCCCTGGCGGCGGGCGGCTACGAGAGCGTGGCGCTGGTGGGCTTCAGCATCGGCGGCAACCAGACCCTGCGCTACCTGGGCGAGGACCCGGACCGCGTGCCCAGGGCCGTGGCCGCCTCGGTCTGCATCTCCGTGCCCTGCGACCTGCCCTCCTCGGAGCGCGAGCTCGCCCGGCGGAGCAACCGCATCTACGTGCTGAACTTTCTCAAGACGCTGCGGGAGAAGCTGCGCGAGAAGAACCGCCGCTTTCCCGGACTGGTGGACCCGGAGCGGCTGGAGGCCGTGCGCGACCTGCGCACCTTCGACGACCTCTTCACCGCGCCCCGCCACGGCTTCCGCGACGCGGCCCACTACTACGCCGCGGCCTCCTCGCGGCCCGTGCTCGGCGCGATCCGCGTGCCCACCCTGCTGCTCAACGCGCGCAACGACCCCTTCCTGCCCCCGGAGTGCTTTCCAGAGGCCGAGGCCAGGGCCAATCCCATGCTCTTCCTGGAGACGCCCGCCCGGGGCGGGCACGTGGGCTTCGTGCCGCCGAGGCCGGGGCTCTACCGGTCCGAGGCCCGGGCGCTGGAGTTCCTGGCCCGGATGCTCTGATCAGTGGAATTCCGGCTCAGTACATCTTGCGCTTGGCGAAGCCCCCCCCCAACACGCTGAAGGTGTTCTCCACGATGAACAGGGCCTCGGGATCCGTGGTGAAGACCAGCTCTTCCAGGCGCTTGAGCTGGATGTTGTTGATCACGGTCATGACGATGTTCCGGTCCATGCCCGAGAAGGCCCCCCGGGCCTTGAGGAAGGTGGCCCCGCGCTTGAGGTCGTCGAGGATGACCTTGGCGATCTCCTCGCTCCTCTCCGAGATGATGAAGGCGATCTTGCGCTGGCTGAACAGGGACAGCACATAGTCCACCACGGTGGAGGAGATGAAGACCAGGATCAGGGAGGCGATGACCAGGTCCACCGGCAGGTTCACCAGGGTGAGCAGGAAGAGCGCGGCGTTGTAGAGGAAGAAGAAGCGGCCCACGCCGAAGCCCCAGCGCCGGTTGAGGATCACGGCCACCACGTCCAGGCCGCCGCCCGAGCCCAGGGAGCGCAGCATCATGCCCGTGCCGCCGCCGCAGAGCACCCCGGCGGCCACGGCGGCGTAGAGCTGCCCATGCACCCCGAGGTTCACCGGCAGGAACTGGTGGAACGCGGCGGTCATGAGCATGGCGTAGAGGCTGTAGAAGAAGAAGCGCCTGCTGACGAAGATCCAGCCCAGGATGAACAGCGGCACGTTGAGCAGGAAATACCAGACCGCGGCCGGGAGGCCCGTGCCCAGGTAGGAGAGCAGGAGCGCGGTGCCGAAGACGCCGCCGGTGACGAAGCCGTGGTGCACGGCCACGCCCTTGGTGCCCAGGGTGAAGACGAAGGCCCCCACGGTCAAGAGCAGCACGTTCCAGGCCGGGGAATAGGTGAAGTCGAGCGGTGCGGAGCGTTTGGCGTTCATTTTTTCCACTATACGGGCCGGATGCCGTCGGATCAACCCGTGGAAGGCCCGCGCAACCGTCGTGGTCCACGCGGGCCTTCCGTCAGGTCACTTTCCCAGCCAGGAACGCACCAATTCGGGGTTTTCCTCGATAAAACGCTTGGCGTTGGCGTAGCGGTCCGCGCCGGGCTCCTGGTTCCAGTTCATGACCACGGCCATCTGGTCCGTGGTCCACTGGAAACGGTCCAGGAAGTCGTAAACCTCGGGCATGTCCTTCTTGAGCCCCCTGCGCACCACGGTGTTGATGGTCTCCTCGCCGCCGTAGACCTTCTTCGGGTCGTCCAGGTACTTGAGCCGCCAGCGGCCGAACATCCAGTGCGGGGTCCAGCCAGTGACCGCGATCCAGCGCTTGTTCTTCACCGCGTCGGCCAGGGCCGCGGTCATGGTCGCGCCGCTGCCCTCCACCAATTCGAACTTGGACAGGCCGTAGTCCTTGATGGCCTGTTCGGTCTTGGACATAATGCCCGCTCCGGGATCGATGCCGATGATCTTGCCGCCGAACTTCTCCGCCGCGCCGTTCATCTGCCCGATGGAGTCGATGGTCACGTAGTCAGGCGCCACCAGACCGATGCGCGCGCCCCGGGCCAG
The DNA here is from genome assembly GCF_023660105.1 of Desulfovibrio aminophilus. Classification (NCBI taxonomy): domain Bacteria; kingdom Pseudomonadati; phylum Thermodesulfobacteriota; class Desulfovibrionia; order Desulfovibrionales; family Desulfovibrionaceae; genus Desulfovibrio; species Desulfovibrio aminophilus. The sequence continues at coordinate 49,210 of NZ_JAMHGA010000021.1, forward strand.
GGGCCCCAGGTCCACGACCTTTCCGGCCACCTTCTTCAGATAGTCGCCGTGGGTCACCGGCAGCCAGGCCGTGACCATGCCGTCCACGTCGCCGGTGGCCACTGCCTGCCACATGGCGGCGGCGGTCACGGGCAGAATTTCCACGTCGTAGCCCAGCTTTTCCTGGAGCACGGCCTTGGCCACATTGGTGCTCGCGGCGGCGCAATCCCACTCCACATAGGCCAGCTTGACCTTGCCCTTCGCGGCCTGGGCCGGGGCCAGCAGCCCCAGGGCCAGCGCGCAGGCCAGGGCCAGGGCGGCGGGCAGTCGTTTCAGGGTCATGAATCCTCCTTTCATTTCGGGGTTGCTACGATCTCCAGCGGGCTCCGGCCTTCTGCAGAACCCGGTCGAGGATGATGGCCACGATGACGATCCCGATGCCCGCCTCGAAGCCGTTGCCCATCTGAAGGCGCTGGATGGCCTTCCAGACCTCTCCGCCCAGGCCCTTGGCTCCGATCATGGCCGCGATGACCACCATGGACAGGGCCAGCATGATGGTCTGGTTCACTCCAGCCATGATGGTCGGCGCGGCCAGGGGGAGCTCCAACTTGACCAGCCGCTGCCAGCGGCTGGAGCCGAAGGCCTCGGCGCACTCCGTCAACTCCGGGGGGACCTGCCGGATGCCCAGGCAGGTGAGCCGGATGGCCGGGGGCATGGAGAAGATCACCGTGGAGAAGATGGCCGCCACCTTGCCCAGGCCGAAGAACGGGATGGCCGGGATGAGGTAGACGAAGGCGGGCATGGTCTGCATCACGTCCAGCACGGGCATGATGCAGCGGGCCAGGGGACGGCTCATGGCCGCCAGGATGCCGAGGGGGACGCCGATGAGGATGGCCAGACAGGTGGCGGCCAGGACCAGGGCGATGGTGCTCAGGGTCGCGGGCCAGAGTCCGAGGTTCCAGATGAGTCCCAGGCCCAGCAGGGAGAAGAACGTCACGCCCCGGCTGCGGGACACGAGCCAGACCAGCCCGGCGGCCAGAAGGATGAAGAGCCACGGCGGCAACAGGGCGAAGGAGGCCTCCAGGACCTCCAGGCCGCGCCCGGTGACCTTCGAGAACGCCTTGGTCAGGAAGGCGAAGTGGTCCACGAGGAAATCGATGACCGACTCGATGGCCGGCCCCAGGGGAAGACGGGGAATGCTCACGCGGCGGTCCTCCCTTCGGCCAGGGCGCCCAGCAGGGCCCCGCGCACGATGACGCCCCGGAAGTGCCCGGCATCGTCGGTCACGGCCAGGGGATAGGGCAGGTCGTGCAGAATCTGGATGAGTTCCGAGGCCGGAGTCTCCAGGCCCACGGTGCGGATGTCGCGGCGCAGGATGTCCTCCAGGGTCCGCTGGCCGACCTCGGAGGCCCGGGCCGCGTCCTCGGCCGTGACCAGGCCCGCCAGGCGGCGCTCCCCCTCGACCACGAAGAGGCTGGAGATGCCCGCGTTGCGCATCTTGCGCAAGGCGGCGCGGGGACCGTCCGTGCGGCGGTGAGCCACGGCCTCGGACCGGCGCATGACCGACTCGGCGGTGAGCACCTTGGAGATGTCCACGTTCTCCACGAAACGCGCCACGTACTCGTCGGCCGGGTTGGTCAGGATGTCCTCGGGCGAGCCCACCTGGACCACCGCGCCGTCGCGCATGAGCACGATCCGGTCGCCCAGCTTGAGGGCCTCGTCCAGGTCGTGGCTGATGAACAGGATGGTCTTGCGCATGCGCTCCTGCAGGCCGAGCAGTTCGTCCTGCATGTCGCCGCGGATAAGCGGATCCAGGGCGCTGAAGGCCTCGTCCATGAGCAGGATGTCCGGCGAAAGGGCCAGGGCCCGGGCCAGTCCCACGCGCTGCTGCATGCCGCCCGAGAGCTGGCGCGGGAGCGCGTCCTCCCAGCCCTTGAGCCCGACCAGTTCCAAGGCCTCCAAGGCCTTTTCCCGGCGCGTCGCGGGATCGATTCCGCCGACCTCCAGGCCGTACTCCACATTGCGGAGCACGCTGCGGTGGGGAAAGAGGGCGAAGTTCTGGAAGACCATGCCCATCTTGACCTGCCGCAGGCGGCGCAGTTCGTCGCGGCCGAGCGCCGTGACGTCCCGGCCGTCCACCAGGATGGACCCGGCCGTGGGCTCCAGCAGGCGGTTCACGCAGCGGATGAGCGTGGACTTGCCGCTGCCGGACAGACCCATGACCACGACGATCTCGCCCTTCTCCACCTCGAAGGAGACGTTGTTCAGGCCGACGCCGTGGCCGGTCTTCTCCAGCACCTCGGCCTTGTCCGCGCCTCGGCGCAATAGGGCCAGGGCCTTTTCCGGCTCCGGTCCGAAAATCTTGTAGACCCCCTGAATGGCGATCTGGGGCATGAAACCTCCTGGATGGCCCGCCGAGTGAAACGGCGCCGGGCATGACGGAAGACCCCGTCTCCATATCGGAGCCGCGGGCGACGCAATGCAAGGCAGGCGCTTGTCTTATGGCGCGGGAATTGTCCGCAATGCACTCGCGTTCGGCATTGCGAATCCCGCATGGAGCGGATGAAAACAGCCGTCGGATCTCTTAATGATCCGGCGAAACAGATTGGTGACTCTCACTCAACTCAAAAAAGCTAACAACTGAAAAGAGATGTGTCAACCCGACGGACAATCCCCCCATCACACCACGATCCAAGGATTTTTCACTATCCGGGCTGCAACGTCGTCAAAAAAATCCGGCCCGGACCAACGAGCCGAACGGGTGGATTCCGGGAGAGAGGAGGATCGGGACGAAAGGCCGCGACCGTCTAGATCAGGCCGCCATCGGACTCGCGCGCGGCCTTGACATGCTGGTAGGCCTTGGCCGTGGCCACGCGGCCGCGCGGGGTGCGCTTCAGGAAGCCGCACTGGATGAGGTAGGGCTCGTAGATGTCCTCGATGGTCCTGACCTCCTCGGAGCAGGCCACGGCCAGGGTCTTGGCCCCCACCGGCCCGCCGCCGAACTGATCGATGACCACGGAGAGGATCTTGCGGTCCATCTGGTCCAGGCCGTGCGGGTCCACGTCCAGGCGGTCCAGGGCCAGCTCGGCCATTTCGCGGTCCACATCCTTGCGGCCCTGGACGTGGGCGAAGTCGCGCACGCGGCGCAGGAGGCGATTGGCGATGCGCGGGGTGCCCCGGCTGCGGCCGCCGATGGCCAGCGCGCCCTCGTCGGTGATGCCGATCTCCAGGATGCGCGCGGCGCGGCTGACGATGCGCGCCAGGTCGCCGGGGGTGTAGAAATCCAGGCGGAAGATGCAGCCGAAGCGGTCGCGCAGGGGCGAGGTGAGCAGGCCGATGCGCGTGGTGGCCCCCACCAGGGTGAAGGGCTCCAGGTCGATCTTCACCGTGCGCGCGCCGGGGCCCGCGCCGATGATCAGGTCGATCTTGTTGTCCTCCATGGCCGGATAGAGGACCTCCTCCACGCTGGGGGGCATGCGGTGGATCTCGTCGATGAACAGGATGTCGTTCTTGGAGAGGTTCGTCAGGATGGCGGCCAGGTCGCCGGTGCGCTCCATGACCGGCCCGGAGGTGGAGATGATGTTCACGCCCATCTCCGAGGCCATGATCTGGGCCAGGGTGGTCTTGCCCAGGCCCGGGTTGCCGTAGAAGAGCGTGTGGTCCAGCGCCTTGCCCCGCTCCCTGGCCGCGCGCACGAAGACCTCCAGGTTGGCGCGCAGATCGTCGTGGCCGATGAAATCGGCCAGGCGGCTGGGCCTGATGGTGTCGTCGATGTTGGCGCAGCGGGTCATGAGCGTGCCGAAGCGATCCTCTTCAAGGCCGTGCGGATTGCCCCGGCGGCGTCAAGATCGGGCTCCTCGCCGAAGATCTCCTGCAGCAGGGGACGGGCCTCCTCCTCGGAGTATCCCAGGTTCCTGAGCCCCGCAAGGGCGTCCAGGTACTCGTCGGCCGGGCGGGCGGCGCCCCCCTTGGCCGGGGCCTTGCCCAGCGGCCCCTTGATCTTGTTCACCTTGTCCTTGAGGAACCAGAGGATCTGGCGCGCGGACTTGGGGCCGATGCCCGGCACCGTGGCCAGGGCCGCGTCGTCCTCGCGGAAGGCGATCTCGCGCAGATGCTCGGGCGTGAAATGGGCCAGGATGGACAGGGCCTTCTTGGGCCCGAGCTTGTCGATGGAGATGAGCGTGCGGAACAGCTCGCGGTCCTCGGCCGCGAGGAAGCCGTAGAGGTCCATCGCGTCCTCGCGGACCACCGTGTGCACGAACACGGCCAGCTGCTCGCCCGGGGCCGGGAGCTGCCCCAGGGCCGAGGAGGGCATGAACAGCTCGTAGCCCACTCCGCCCGGCGTGACCACCAGGCAGGTACGTTCGGAAAACTCCAGCAGGCGTCCTTCGAGATAGGCGATCATGAGAGCCCCGCGAGTTTGCGGAAACGCCGCTCGTTGAGGTGGCAGACGGCCACGGCCAGGGCGTCGCTGGCGTCCACGGCCCAGTCCGGGTCCTTGACCCCGAGCACGCGGGCGACCATGAAGGCCACCTGCTTCTTGTCCGCCCCGCCCGCGCCCACCAGGCTCTTCTTGACCTTGGAGGGCTCGTACCCGGCCACGGACAGCCCGGCCACGGCGCAGGCCGCCATGGCCGCGCCCCGGGCCTGGCCCAGTTTGAGGGCCGAGGCCGTGTTCTTGTCCACGAACACGTTCTCGATGGCCGCCTCGACGGGGGAGTGGCGCCCGATGACCTCGGCCACCCGGCTGTAGATGACGCCCAGCCGGACGGCCATGTCGCCCGTGCCCGTGCGGATGGTTCCGGCCTCCACCAGCCGGGCCTGGCCCGAAACCTCGGCGACCACGCCGAAGCCCGTGACCCGCGACCCGGGGTCCAGCCCCAGAACCACCACCCCGGCCATGCTAGTCAGCCGTGAAGTCGTCCGGGAAGTCGGCGTTGACGAAGACGTTCTGCACGTCGTCGTTGTCTTCCAGGGCGTCGATCAGGTTCATGACCTTCTTGGCCGCCTCGGCGTCCACGGGCACGAGGTTCTTGGGCACCATGGCCAGCTCGGCGCTCTCCACCTTCTTGCCCGCGTCCTCGAAGACCTTCTGGACGGCCATGAAATCCTCGGGCGCGGTGTGCACCTCGAAGGAATCGCCCTCGTCCTTGACGTCCTCGGCCCCGGCCTCCAGGCCGATCTCCAGGAGCTCGTCCTCGGTGTTGCCGTCCTTAGGGAAGACGAGCACGCCCTTCTTGTCGAACATCCAGGCCACGCTTCCGGCCTCGCCCATGTTGCCGCCGCCCTTGGAGATGAGATGGCGGATTTCGGCCACGGTGCGGTTGCGGTTGTCCGTGGCCGCCTCCACCAGGATGGCCACGCCGCCGGGCGCGTAGCCCTCGTACATGACCTCCTGGAGATCGCCGCCCGCCAGTTCGCCCGTGCCCTTCTTGATCGCGTTCTCGATCCTGTCGTTGGGCAGGTTCACGGACTTTGCCTTGGCGATGGCCAGGCGCAGGACGGAGTTATGCGAGGGATCGCCGCCGCCCGCCTTGGCCGCCAGGATGATGTCCTTGGCCGCCTTGGTGAAGAACTTGGCCTTCTTGGCGTCCTGCCGTCCCTTGCGATGCTGGATGTTGGACCATTTGCTGTGTCCGGACATAATGCCTCCGAATTATCCCTCGGCGGGAGATTGTCTGAGGGGAACGCGCGCTCTTTACTCCGGGAGGCCGCGAAAGCCAAGGGCCACCACGAAGGTTTCCTTGCTCTCCGAGCGGGAGCTCTTGGGCTTGAAGGCCTTCACCGACTCGAACAACGGCCGCAGGCCGTCGGTGTAGGCCTTGACGTCCGGGCCCTCGAAAATCTTGGCCACGAAGTGCCCGCCCGGCCGGAGCCGACGCACGGCCAAGTCGCGGGCCCGCTCACAGAGCTCCAGGGAACGCGCCTGGTCCGTGAACTTGATGCCCGTGGTGCTCGGGGCCATGTCGCTCATGACCACGTCGAAGGGCGCCAGCCCGTCCATGGCCGCCATGAGCTCCGGGTCCTCGGAGAACACGTCCCTGCAAAGGAAGCGGACGTTGCCGGGAAAGCCCGTGCGGGTCTCCTGGATGTCCACGCCCAGCAGGCGGCCCGAGGGCCCCACCCGTTCGGCGGCCCAGAGGGTCCAGGAACCCGGGGCCGCGCCCAGGTCGAGGACCTTCTGTCCGGACTTGAAAAGAGTGAAGCGCTTGTCTATCTCTTGAAGCTTGTAGACCGAGCGGGCGGGATAGTTCTCCTGCTTGGCCTTGAGAAAATAGTGGTCGCGATATTTCTTCATGACGCCTCGACATCAGGCTTATAGCTGAAACCCGGCCGCAAGCCAAGAAGGAGCACCGTGCCCCCCCGCCCGAAGCGCCACAGCCTGCCCGCCGAGAGCGGGCGCGCCCTGACCCTGGATTCCGGGCCGGATGCATTCGACCCGCTGGGCGGGGACGGCCCCCTCCTCTTCCTCGGCCTGGGCCCCGAGCCCGCCGCCCTGCCGGACTGGTTCCCCGAAGCCGGGGACGGGGCCGCGTTCGTGGAGCGGCGGGAAACCGAGGCCGCCCTGGGCCCGGAGTTCACGGCCGCCATCCCGGAGCATTTCCGTCGCCTGAAGCCCGAGGAGCTGACGCCCGGCCTCTTCCGCTCCCGCCACGTCCTGGCCTTCCGCCAGAACATGCGCCTGGCCCCGTCCTTCTGGGGCCCGATCCTGGCCCGGCACGGGCTGGCCCTCCTGGCGCCGCCCCCGGCCCGGCCCGTGGTCTGGCTGCCCGGCGACGAGCACGGCCTGCTGTTCCGCGAACTGGAGGCCGCCTTCACGGCCCAGGGCCTGACCGCCCGCCGCGTGCCCGCCGACCCCGCCGCCCTGCCCGCGCTGCTGCGCGACGAGCGGCCGCTCCTGTTCTTTTCCGTGAATTTCCGGGGCCTGGACGCCCACGGCGAGGCCTTCCACCTCCTGGACCAGGCCGGAGTGACCGTGGCGGCATGGTGCGTGGACAACCCCTTCCACCTCCTCAGCGGAATCAAGGCCGGCTTCTGGACCGCCCTGCGCCTCTTCGTCACGGACCGCTGGTTCCTGGAGCCGCTGCGCCGCCTGGGGGCCGGGCATGTGGAGCACCTGCCCCTGGCCCTGGACCCGGCCTTCGCCGCGCCGGGGCCCCTGCCGGAACGCGTCGGCCCCCTGGCCGGACGCCTGCTCTTCGTGGGCCGCTCGGCCTTCCCGGACCGGGCCGGATTCTTCGCCGGGGCCCGCGTGCCGGAGAACCTCCTGGCCGAGGCCCGGGACCTGCTCGCCGCCGGGGAGCGGCCGGATTTCGCATGGTGGGCCGGACGGCTGGGCATCGCGGCCCTCTGGCCGGGCAACGAGGCACGCCGGGCGGGCCTGGGCGCGGACGAGTCCGGCAGGTTCTGGCGCGCGCTCTGCCTGGGCCGCGCGCCGGGGCTGACCGTCATCGGCGACGACGGCTGGCGCGACCTCCTGCCCGGCGCGGACCTGCGGCCGCCCGTGGACTACTACGGCGGCCTCGCCGCCGCCTACCGCGAGGCGGCCTGCTGCCTGAACGTGACCAACCTCATCCTGCCCTCCGGCCTGACTCAGCGCCACTTCGACGTCTGGGGCACGGGCGGCTTCCTGCTCAGCGACGCCAACCCGGGGCTGGACATTTTCCCGGCGGGCCTCACCCGGTCGGTCACTTTCCACCGGGCCGAGGACATCCCAGGGCTGTTCAAACGCTTCGCCCCCGATTCGCGGGAAAAACGCGACCTGGCGCGGGCCTGGCGAGAGGAACTCGCGGCGCGGCACACCTATGCCCGGCGCGTGGCCCAGGTCCTGGCGTCCACGGGCCTGGAGCGGCCGCGCCCGAAACCTGAAATTGGGACTTGAGGTCCGGCACAAAACCGGCTATGTAATCTCTCCTTCATGGGGACGTAGCTCAGCTGGGAGAGCGATGCGTTCGCAACGCATAGGTCGTCGGTTCAATCCCGATCGTCTCCACCAAAGAAAACAACGGGTTGCAGCACACAGGCTGGAACCCGTTTTTCTTTTTCCTAACATATTCCTAATGAACCGACCTTTCTTCCGAATCTCCCTGATCTAACCCGGGAACCTTTGCACGGCGCGCTCCAAGGACCGCAACAAGGGCTCGAATTCGGCGTACACCTCGCTCAAGCGCATCAAGTGCCGCTCCAATTCGAGAACGCGATCGGAGAGAGCCGCCAAGGCCGTCTCGTTGCGCCCCTTTTCCTCGACTGCCTTCTTCTCCCAACGCATCAACGCCTTGACCACATGACCTTCCAACTCGTTCATGGCTCACTCCAATCTCAGCGCATGCCGGTCCCCAACCGTCCATCCCGTCACGGCCGTCGTTCCCTCGGGCAAGACAATGAACCGGCCCTGTCGATCCTCCACCAGTTTCAGACCCCAGGTATTTTTCTCGATGCGGTTCGCATCGTTCCTGAGTTCCTCGAGATGGGTCTCCCATTGGGCTGTCGCCGACTGAATCCGCTCCAGTCGAGTATTCAACAGAGCAAGGACGCACAGGCCGGCAATCCCCAGGCCCAACGCCAACCCCATCCCCCAAAAGAAACTCTTCAGCAGACCACCGGCCAGCACCTTCCGCCAACTCGACATTTCCTGCTCCACCAAATCCAACTGGGACCAGATCATCTGGCTCAACAGCTCCCCGTGCCGACGGATACCGTCTTTGGTTATATTGAGCACGTCGCTCGACGATTCGCTCAAGCTCTGCCGCAAGATGTTCAATTCTATGTTCACGGTCTTCTCCATCACCTCGCGGTCCTGGGCTACCCGGGCCTGAAAGCGGCTGGTCAATTCGCCAAGACGCATTGAAAACGCCTCCTTTCAGGCGGACTCTGACGCCTGTTTTTTGGTCAACGACAGTAAGGTAGTCCTTTCCCTCCCTGGGAATATCCAACTCCACTTCGCGAAGAGCGTCGACAATGTCACGACGGCTGATGACAAGACCCAACTCAATGCGTTCCCGCAAATAATCCACAATGCACGCCTGGGCGTCTTCCCTGGTTTCCAGCCCGAATCTTAAGCGCCGGGCATTCTCCAGACTTGTGTGGGAAGGGGTGCAGATCCTGGCACGCGCGGGATCATCAGGGCGGGCCCACCCTTCCCGCCAATTCCACAGATCCCGGAAAGGATCGAGGTCACGCTGCCAGCCGGGTGGGAAGGCATTCATGGCTTTGCCGGAGTGGAGTTCGACACGGGGAATCACGAAATGCAGCTCATGGTGGCCACAATGGGTATGTTGAACCCATAGGATATCGTACCGATCTGGTTCCAAGCCAGCAAACGCCACCCTCTCGAAATCGTCCATCAGAGCCACTTCCTTTTCCGGGCTCAACACTTCACCGGGGGCCCAGGACAGGACGCCCGACGAATACTTCCAGGTCCGATTCTGGGCATCAATGAGCGCACGAGTCATGCCCGGGTCGCCTCGGAGAACTTTGGGAGGAGATTGGGAACGTCCCGGGTAGTCCAACCGCAGGAGGTAATGCACCGGTCCCCTCCCCGAGCCCTTGCCATGGGGGAATAACTTCAAATACATGGCCCGCGCCTCTTCAGCTCCCGCAGCACGGCATCGAGGTAAACGATGACCTTGATGGCCTCGGCCTCACTCTTGTAGGTGTTCACCCACCGCGCGACCTGATTGAGATTCGCCCCGGCGCGAGCAATAAGCCGCAGACTCTCCTGCTCCACAGAGGTTTTCCGCATGCGGTATTGCAGCAGCCGATACCGGATGAGATCAGCCAAAGTCATTCCTGCAGCCTCGGCCTTGGCTTCAAATTCTGCTTTCTCCTCCTCGCTCACGCGCAGCTTAATCCAGAGTTTTCGGCTCATTCTTATGCTCTCTAGATTTAGGCTTGGAGGGGTTCCAAGGGGCAACGCCCCTGGCCAGCCCCCGGCAGTGGCCTGTGGCCACAAAGGGTAGGCTGGCCAAACGCGGCAGCCGAAGCGCAATAACAGCCCAAAGAAACAACAGACAGGGTCAAAGAAGTCGGCATGCTATTCATGTCGGCTTTCGGTCAGATGGTACGAATCGGTGGTCAGAACAGTATGGGCGCGGGCAAAAGCGTCCAGGTCAGAGCGATCATACACGACTCGCCGCCCGAGCTTCTGGTAGGCCGGGCCACGTCCACGGCAGCGCCAAACTTCAAGCGTGCCAGGCTGAAGGCGGAGATACGCGGCCGCTTCGACGGTGGTGAGTTTTGGGGTGGGATAAATCGATTTCATCCAGCTTCCTCCATGAAGATACCCGACCTTCTTCTGCCGAGCCTGATGAAGGAGAACCAGATATGAAAAAGAATGTCTGTCCTTTCAGAAAAAGGACAAAATTTTCAATCACAGAGGCGGCCCCAAAACCGGATAGGCATGAATACATAGACGACATCTTGAAGATGCCCCCCAGCCTTGGACATTCGGCGCGATGTCATGTCGGACATGGTTTCAACCAATGCCCCCGCGTGGAGGGCTTCGGCCGTGTTCGAGCAGGCGGTCCAGAGCCTTTCTTTTTTTCAAAGAGCTTTTGCTGGATGAAGTTCAGCGATTCATCTCGAACAACCTTCGATGACCACCGTACCCTGAGCACCCAGTAACCGAGCGGAGTAGCCCCTGTGGAGTAGCCCCTATTTTGACGGGACACCCTGGCAGCGATAGGAGATAGGTCTAACCCTATGTCCAGACCTAGTGCTAACGGGGAAGCAGTGGTGGAGGTGCTGACCACGGTCCACCGTCGACGGTGGACCGTGGCGGAGAAACTGGAGCTGGTCCAGGAGTCGCTGCATCCGGGCATAAACGTCTCGTACGTGGCCCGCAAGCACGGCATCTCGCCGAGTCTGCTGTTTCGGTGGAGAAAGCTCATGAGCGATGGAGGAAAAGCCGCAATGCAGGCCGATGACCAGATCGTCAGGGCTGCCGAGTTGCGGCCGCTCAAGAAGCGTGTCCGCGAATTGGAGCGCCTGCTTGGCAGGAAGACCATGGAGGTGGAAATCCTCAAGGAGGCGTTGGAGATCGCGCGCGAAAAAACTGCTCTCGCGCACGCCGTTGCCCTGGGAGGACGGTTTCCGATGAAACGTGTGGCCGAGGCTCTGAGCGTCTCCCGCTCCAGACTTGCCGAAGCGGGTGAAGGAGCCGCCCCGTGAAAGGCCTGCGCGCTACTCCAAGGCCGAGGACGAGCGGTTGCTGCCGCTGATCCGGGACATCGTGGATCAGCGCCTTGACCTACGGCTATCGCCGGGTCTGCGCCCTGTTGAACAGGCAGCTCCGGCAGGATGGGCGCGGGCGTGAATCACAAACGCGTTTCCGGATCATGCGCCTTCATGGCCTGCTGTTGGCCAGGCACAAAGGCTACAGGCCGGAGCGCAGCCATGTTGGGGCTGCGCTCGCGCTTCACGCCGGTCCGCAGCCCGGAAAGCAACGGCATGGCCGAGGCCTTTGTGAAGACCTTCAAGCGGGACTATGTCCGTATTCATGAACGTCCCGATGCGGAGACAGTTTTGAACCAGCTCCACGCCTGGTTCGAGGACTACAACGAGAGGCACCCCCACAGGGGGCTGCGGAGCCCCCCCAAGGGATTCATCCGCTCGTCAGCATCCGCAGGGGGTCCGGTTTAGCAGGGGCAACTCCACCGAGAAGCCATTGCAGGTAATCCGAAACCAAGATTTCCCCAAAATCTCCCGCTCTGATTCCTGGACCGAGTTTGGATGTTTTACATGGGAACTTGCTATTGGTCAGATAATCTGGTCGCGGGCGTTTGCCCCGCAAGAAATCGCTCTCGGTATCCAGGCAATAGTGATTTCGGAAGTGCTTCGCCCAGGCCGAAAGTACTGCCTTCTCGTTCTCATGCGGAACTCCCAAATCTCGACCTCCTTGCCGTCGGCAGTCTTCAGTCGTTCGCCGGTATCGACGAGCAATTTAGTGTGTTCCGAAGTCCAAGGCATTCACGTCCCATCCCTGATTTAGTTGCCCTTCAATTTCAACAGCTCATCGTCCAGTCCATAGCGAACCACGTCGATCCGGTCGCTGCGTTGGGAGACAAAATCACCGGTCATCACGGGGAGCTGGAATGGGAAGAATGCCGGGTTGTTCAGAAGCAGCCCCAATGCGCCTTTGGCCTCCGGGGTGGCCAGGAGTGCGGATTCAAACATCAAGATGGCCAGGTTTGGTTCGGCAATGCTCACCGGAGCGGCGTTCTCATAGCAGCCTTTGGCCTCGGAATCCTTCAGGGCTCCCCAGGCGACAAAGGAGCGGATGACGAACCGGGCGTAACGGCTCACGGTTTGCCGGTCGCCGTACTGTTCCTTCAGGCGGTTGATGATCTGCGCCTGGGTCACCTGATCCTGCAAAGCCAACAGACGGCCGGTCTGTCGGGCCACGTTGAACCAGAACGGATAGACCGCCGAGATCATTCCCCAGTGGACCGCCAGGGCCATGGACGGATTTTCCCTCAGAAACGCCAGCGAGGCATCCCGGAATGGAATCAACGCGGGGTCAGGAGAGACCCAGATCTTCATCAGATTGTTGACGACAAAGGTCCGGGTCTGATCGCTTCGTTCGCCTTCGGAGCCGTTGCCTTTTCTGTCCGCAAGGAACTCACGAAGCTCCTGACGGATGGTTTTGGCGTCGAGCCCCGCCAGCAGCAGATTGGCTGTTTTTTGCATCCACTCGAAACGGATCGCTTGTTTGATGCCAATGGCTTCATGTCGTTTGCCCATCACCGTGTTCTCCTTTCAAACTTCACAAGGGGCACGATGACTTCTTCGATGGCTACACCGCCGTGACCTACGATGGCATCTCCCGGATTCACGAATGCGTCGCGGCCACCGGCCACCAGGGGGAAATAATCTGCGGGCAACCCGACCGGCTGCCACTCGTGGGCAAACGGGAAGGCCCCAGCAACCTGAGCGCGGAGTTCCGGCGTGGGATAGACACGAACACGCTCGCCGCGAGTTTCGGCAACCACACCTTCAGATGGGCGGCCTTTACCTTCGCATTGGATGTTGCCGTGATCGGCCGACAGCCAAACCCCATAGCCGTAATCCAGCAGTTGGCCGACCATCGCGGAAAGAAATCCTGCATGGCACCACTGCTTGACCTGGTTGTGCATTCCGGCCGAACCGAGTTGCATGCCGTGCATGATCTTGTCGACCTTGTCCACGACCAGCCCCACCACCTTGGTCTTCCCCGGGTGGATTGCGGAGTCGAGGACGCCCGCAGCATCACCGTCGCCAAGGCCACGCTGGTAGGCGACATCGAGCCGGGACAGGCCATGGCCTTCCCAGAACTGCTTCCAGAGTTTCTCTTCGCTGTTGGTCGAGTTGATGGATGACGGGAAATAGAGCGGCGGCTTGCCCGAGAAGATCGACTGCCGCGATACCGAGGTCAGCGTCGGAATCCAGGCGAAGGTCGCGGATTCGCGCATGACAAGATTGGCATCTTGCTTTTGTAGAAGCTGGCGAATGGTCACCCACTGGTCCAGGGCCAGGCCATCGACGACGATCAGCGCGGCACGGCTGCTACCGGAGTCCTCGATATCCCTTGCCAGGCGGCGCGGCACATGGTGCAGCATGGCTGGATTGGTCGGCGGCAAGTTGATCAGACTGGAGTAGTGGTCCACCAGCCAACCGGCGAAGGTCGAGTTCAGTGCATCGCCGATTTCCCTGAGCCGGGTCTGATACTCGGTGCTGTTGCCGCAGTGAACCAGCGAAGAGAGTTCGGCCCATTTCAATGCAAAGGCGGTCCAGTCCGAGTAACGCGCTTCCGCAGTGGGCAGTTCCTTTTCGACAAGGTCAAACAGGCGGGAAATCCGCAGTTCGTCATCGTCCACGGCGGAGGTGGCGATACCGCTTCGGACCCAGGACCTGGCATCCACTTCAATGCCTTTGGCCTCGACGGGGGTGAGTTTCCCCTCCAGGAACAGGTTGTCGATGTAGACTTTGATGTCCTGATGGTCGAACGGCAGGCGATCAGGGCCGGGATACTTGAGGCCGTATTCTGGCGAATCTTCCCGTACCTGATTGGCTCTGCCGAGCCTGGAAAGAAATAGCGGCCAGCGTTCCTGCAAAAAGGCGAAGAAGGCCTCATCGTCCGGAACGATCTCGGAAAGCGGCCAGGCTTTGAACCCATCATGGCCTTTCAGAACCTGGATGAGCCGCTCGGCCAGCACCAGCGGGATTTGGAGCTTGCCGTAGTGCAGGCGAAGCAAGGCGCGAAGCAGTTCCACCTCGCTGGCAATCAGCTCAGCGGCGATGCCGAACACATGGCGGAGGATGAAATCCTTGGTGGCGTTATCGCCCATGCGATCCGGCGGCGACTTGCGTTGAGCCTCAAAAAGTGTGTCCAGCAGGCTTCGGTCGAGCTTCTCGATCACCGGATAGCTAAGCGTTGGGAACAGATCCCCCAAGTTGAATGAAAGCTTGCGGCCTGCTTGGAGCAGGTCGTATGGCAGGGATTCCAGCTCCGCATCCTGCAAGCGGAGGACGACCACCAGATCTGTGTGCTCACCACGGTCCCAAATCAAGCGGTACTTGGATTCGTAGGCGTATCTGAATTCAACCGGGTCACTGAACTCGATCAGGTCGAAGCCGCGCCCGCGAAGCTCCAATGCCAGCTTCTCCTCGGTCAGCAGGCAATCCGGATCGGCGACCAGGGTCAGCTTGCTGACGTTGGGCACAAAGTCGTTCAGGATGGCGTCTCGCCAACTACTCATTGAGCGCCTCCCTTGATAATCCGCAGCATCAGCAGCGGCCGGATTTCCGGCACGATCTGCCTTGCCGATTGCAGTTCATGCCGCCACTCGGATTCGTCCGCATCGCATCGGGACAACCTGAATTGCCGTACCGCCGGCAATCCAACCCGCTCGATGGCCTTGCGGCGCGAGGCAAAGGAAACGATGCCGCGTTCCTCCTCGCGAGCCACAGAGGCGAGATGCGCCTGCTGTAATGCGTCGAACAGCTCCTGTCCGGCTTGCTCGGCTGCTTCCTGCAACCGCTCATGGGCGATGATGGATTCGTCCTGGCCGAGGGTGGCCTGCACCTGGGTTTCCGCTGTCTGCAGCGCATCCCAGATATGCCGGGCCGTGGGCAGAAACAGTTTGCCTTCCTCACTCAGGAACACACTGACATATCCCCGCCGCACCATGGGAATGCGCAGGAGCTGTGTCTTCTGGTGCATCCCGGCCTGAAGGCGGATCTCAAAGAGCCCCCAGAGCCCGGAGATGCTGGCTGGCAGTCCGCTGACGCTTACGCAAGGCAAAGGCTGGCCAGCCGCGATCTGGGGCAGGTTCAGGGCCAGCCCACGGACACGGCTGTTTTCAAGATTGAGCAGGGTTGCATCGGTCAGACGATCCGCTTCCCGGGCGTTGAACACAGCTTTGCGGTGTTCCTGACCATCCGGCCAATTCAGATCCCACCAGGAGCGCTTGCGGCTGGCCGCGCCGCCGTGAGAATTGAGATAGCCCACCGTCATCCGTTCTACCCAGTGAGGCAACGGATGGGAACGCAGACGTTCAACCACCTGCACATCCGGTTCTTCTGAAATGCCATAAATGGCGGAGGCCTCGCGCACCTGCTGAATTTCATCGCGAAGCCGGGCCACCGTGTGATCAACGGAGGTTTCGATACCGTCAGGATTAAGAATGGCCGAGGCGAACACATCCTCGAACATCTCACCGGACTGGGCGGAGTCGAGCACGTCGCCGGTCTTGTCGATGCCGAACTCGTCGAAGATCACCGAGAGCTTCTGCTCCAGAACTTCGCGGACCCGGAACTCGACTGAATCCTCAAATACGAAATTGATCGCCTGTACGGTTTTGGGCTGGCCGATACGGTCCACGCGGCCGATACGCTGCTCTAGCCGCATGGGGTTCCAGGGAATGTCGTAGTTGATGATGACATGGGCGAACTGCAGGTTCAGACCCTCACCGCCCGCATCGGTGGAGACCAATACGCGGTGCGATTTGCGGAAGGCATCCTGGGCTGCCCCACGTTCCTCCATGGCCATGGAGCCGTTCAGGGTGACCACCGAGATTCCCCGGGCTTCCAGAAACTCCTTCAGCATCTGCTGGGTCGGCACGAACTCGGTGAAGATCAGCACTTTCAGATCCGGTTCGTTTTCCTCGGCTTGCAGCTTGTAAATCCATTCGATCAGCGCCTCGGCCTTGGCATCCGGACCCGCCTGTTCACAACGGACCGCCGCTTCGAGCAGGGTCTCAACATGGCTGCCTTCGCTCTGCAGAGCCGACACGTGGGATTTCAGCAGCTCATCGAGCAGCTCCTGGCCGTCCATGTCATAGAGCTCGGCTATTTCATCGTCTTGGCTTTCCGATCCCTCCGCGCCGTTTTCCAGTTCCGCCAGGCGCAGGCTGGCTTGTTGCTCACCATCCTTGAGTGCCGCAAGCCGACGCTCCAGCGTGGTGCGGATCGCCCGGGTGCTGGAAACCACCAGGCGCTGCATCAGGATCATCAGAAAGCCGATGTGGCGCTTCTTCTCGCGCAGGGCCTGGTTGTAGCCCTCGCGCACGTAGTCGGTCACTGCCTCGTAGAGGAGCTGCTGCAGGTGATGACGGCTCTCCCAGGCTACCGGGGCCATCTCCGTGCGCCGGGGTTTGAAGAGCGGCTTGCCGTCGGCATCGATGGCCTTGCGCTTCTCGGTACGGATAACATACGGGGCCACCCGCTCACGGGAGACGCTGTCCATATCCGGAAAGGCGTCGTCATCCAGCAAGTTCATCAGGCGATGGAAGGCATCTGTCTTCCCCTGGTGGGGCGTAGCCGAAAGGAGCAGCACATAGGGCGCGGCCTCCGCCAGCCCTTTGCCGAGTTTGTAGCGGGCGACCTGATCGGTGCTGCCGCCCAAGCGGTGCGCTTCGTCCACCACCACAAGGTCCCAACCAGCGGTGATCAGATCTTCGAACCGGCTGCGGTTGTATTCTGCAACACGCTCGGCGGTCCAACCGCGCCGCTTGTCCATGGGTTTGACCGAATCCAGGGAGACGATGACCTGATCGAACATCGACCAGGCTGATTTCCGCTGGTCCGCCCCTGGAGCCAGGCGCTGCAAGGTGCCGATGTCGTCGCCCAGCACGAGCTGGAACTGCTCGTTGAAATGGGTCTGCATTTCCGCCACCCACTGGGTAGCGATGCCTTTGGGAGAGACAACCAGGATTCGCCGAATCAGCCCGCGCAGCTTGAGCTCGCGCATGACCAGCCCGGCCTCGATGGTCTTGCCGAGACCGACCTCGTCGGCCAGCAGGTAGCGCACGCGGTCGCCGGAGATGGCCCGGGACAAGGCGTGGATCTGGTGCGGCAGCGGAATGACGTTGGACTCCATGGGAGCCAGCAGCACATGGCCGTCGGTGGCGCTGGTGGAGCCTTCGAGCACCTCGGCCACTTTGGCTGCGGCTGCCGCGTAGGCAATGCGTCCGGCCTCGATCTCCGGCCGCAGGTCGGCACTCAGCGGCCGCAAGGCGGAGCGGGGCACGCGCACCACCGCGTCCTGATTCGGCAACCAGATGCGGCACACCGTCTGCCCCCACAAGGTCTGTTCTTCGATGACCTTGCAGGCGCTGTTATGAATAGAGCTGTATTGCCAAACAATTTGACTCATTCTCGTCCCAACACTTTGCCTTTGTGCTTTTCCCACATCTCAGCTTCTGGATGTTGGGCTACCTCTGCCCGTAAGGCTTCAAGCGCCTTTTGTGTGTATCTTTTATATCTCTGGGATTTGATCTTTTTTTCACCATACATTTCCGGATCATCCCAAAGATTGATTTCGAACATGTATGCTCTTGTTTTTGGTTGCGTTTTTTTGAGTTTTTTTGCCACGTCATCAAGCGAAAGATTGAATTTGTCGAACCAATCTCGATCCCTTATAATTAAGGCGTCTTCGCCTTCACCCGCCAATCGCACAGGCATGCCTTCTTTGCGAATTCGTAGGGAGAAAGGCATCCCTTCTCCCTCTGTATCTAGTCTTAGGTGACCAATTTCCGGGAAAATAACTTTCCAATCTTCGCCTTTTCTTCTGCGTTGCACAGCCCTACGTAATTCACCCTCAGTTACGCGCTCAGCATCGTCTCTGCTCGCTGTTGCAAGTGCCATGATTGAGCGCAATCGGGCTGTAGCCTGAATACCTCTTCGGTTGCCGGCACCAAGAAGATCATCGACTTGGGTCAACTCGCTATCGATTAGAATTTGAATGTCTTTGGGAGGCCTTGTTGAAACCGGAAGAACTCGTTCAGGGATAAAGTCGGCTAGCTTAACGCCAAAAGACTTACTTAAGATATCGTCAAACAACGTAACGGTTGATTGGGACTGCAAATAGAGCAAATCTTCCGAAACATCTTGATAGTAGTGAACGGCGGTGTCTCGATGAGCATCAAGAATTGAAAGCGCAGACCGCTCATCTTTTGATAGCACTTTTAATTCATTCTGGGCGATTTCTAGACACTTATCAAATCCAAATGAATATTTTTCTCCTTTTGCGTGGACCGTTCCTTTTTTGTCCTTAATGATGGCCTTCAAAAGCATTTCGAAAGCATGATGTAAAAGGATCAAGGTTCCTTCTGGACGACCATTATCATGAGGTCTATTGAATAATTCAATAGCGAGAACAAGCGAGTGAATAGCACGTTGCTTCAACTCCTTCACATCACGCTTTTCTCGGGGCATGTTTTATTCGCCTCCCATTCTTGTTACTGCCTGGTCGTACCACATGAGCAGCTTGGGATCTTCTTCCAGGACGTTGTTGGGGATCTTGTCGGCCACGGCGACGATGACGGCGTAGTCGCGTTCCTGCCATGCCTTCTTGAATCCGGCTCGGACAGCTTCCAGGCGGAAGACCTTGAGCTTCTTTTTGACCTCTTTGTATTCCTCGAACTCCTTGAGCAGCGCCTTCTCGCGCAGTTTCTCTAGGTCGCCCGCCTTGTTGGGATCGGGCACATACCAGCGGTCACGGGCCTTGGCGATCAGGGTCGGATCATCCTTGGGCAAGTTGCGCAGCTCTTTCCAGTTGGTGGAAAGGTAGGCATGGATCTGCTCGGGCACAGGGCCTTTGCCGTCGTAGCGAAGGAAGTTCTGCTCCAGCAATGTCAACAGTTCAAGCGGAACTTCGCTCTTGCTCCAACCAGCGGTCTCTTTGAGAAATAAAGGGTGAAGATCTTGGAATGATTGTGGCTTCCTTATTAACTGTTGCTTGAGCCACTGAATGGCAGAGGATTCGTCGGTTACAAACAACTGCAGTTGAAGTACTTCCTTAACAGTCATTCGCTTTTTGTCATACATTGCCGCTTGATCCGGCAAAAAATACATTCCGTCTCTCAATGAAAATCGTTGATCTAGGCCAGAGTAAAAGTCCGAGGCAGACAGAGGTACAGCTACGCCTCTTTGGACATGAAATGCGACCATTCGGTCGAACAGAAGGTAATTTTGTCTTTCAGCTATAACCTCAACTTGGCTATCCTTTGAAACAAAAACGGGTAGCTGGCCAAGATGAGTGCGTATGAAGTCCCAAACACCATCTTCGGTTCCGGCCTCAAGTTCAAAGCGATCCTCAAGACCACAATTTGGTCTATATGCAGATATGACTAGGTCTTGCTTAACAGCTCCGGCTGTTGTCATCTGCTTGTATGTTCCTTGCCCCTTGTCAAGAATCCGCACGTCAGCTATCACAAAGCCAGCTATCCCGAGAGATTCTTGAATAACATTCCAAACTGCGTTCTTACTATTGTGGAACGCGATGGTAATCCACCTTCCCGGCTTAAGGACTCGAAAAAGCTCGCCAAACGACCTTGTCATTAACTCTTTGTATTCATTGAGGCCTTTGCTCTGTTTTCCTGAAATTATTGCCTCGTAGTCTTGCTTAGTGAAAACTTTGAGCCATGCCTCATACAGAAAGCTCAACTCGGAATAAATGATGTTGTCTCCGAATGGCGGATCAATAAAGATATAGTCAACGCTACCTGACGGGATATGCTGTAGATTGGTTCCTGATTGTGTGCTTGAAATTGTCCTGCCTGGCTGTTTTTTCAGTTCGAAGACATTGGAGATGTCTTTGACTTTCCCTTTAGCAAGTACAAAAATATTTCGCTCAGCAGAGACACTTGGGAACTGCAAGGTGTTATATGTTTGGCCAGCTAGATTTATTTTCCCGCCCTTGAAGCCTACATTGTGCATTCGACTGCCGGTCTTTACTGCGAACGAAGTGCATAAAAAGGCCATTTCATGAGGGTATGAGCTTTTTTGTGCTGCTGCAAATAGCTCAGATAGTGCAATCAAATTACGCTTCGTCCAAAAATGATGGACGTGAGTTATGCCAAAATGGATTCCGGCCCTAAACATATCGCCCCACCTTTCGCCATTGAACATCATTGGGGCCGATGGCGAAAACGAAGTGGGTTTCAAGCTATTGATGCGAGACATTAGCTCTCGATCAAATTTAGACGGATGCTTTGAAAAAGTCTTATTTCCTACGCGAGCCTGGATTAGAACCAAATCTTGTCGATTTTGTTTTATAGAAGTCTTTAACTCATCATCCCAATATGTTGTATGCGCCCGACCGGAAGCTGTTTTTTTAATCTCCCTGCCACATTTTGGGCACTTCATTTCTGCGTTGAAACCTTGAGATCCCTCATCAAGCGCCGGGTTCCAAAGAAGCACCTCCTCACCACATTCACAAAAAACTACATCGGACCACAATCCGTATTCGAAGCTTCCCTTCGATTTGCCACCGGGAATGTCAGTCTCATACATCCAGCCCAAATTTTTTTCCGTTTCATTCAGAAGCCTCTCCGCGCATTTTTGGAAGGTTCGTGAACTAAGGCTGGAATTGAAGTTTCTTTGCAAAAAAGTTGCGAATGGAGACAAATCGACCATGATCGCATGGCGTGTTCCCCATGAGGGCTGTTCTCGCCCGGTTTCTCGCCAATAGTCTTCGATTGCTCTTTTCAGGTCTGATGGAGGCTCAGAGCACGCTTGTGCTGCAACTCCGGTCATCCCGGTGCCAGCGAAGCAGTCTAAAACCACATCGCCAGGTGAGGTGTAATTCAAAATATATCGGACAATAGCTCGATACGGGACTTTCGTGTGATATGTATGCGCCATGCATACTGGATCTTGCTTCCCCTCGCTCACGTCGGCCGCAAAAGGCTCACGGTGGTAGTGATAGCCGTCGGGCTGTTCTGGCTTCTGCGCCTCCCAGTCGGCGATGAAGTCGGCGATCCACGGGTTCGGGCAGGCGGTGTAGTACGGCGGATCACTCAGGTTCAGGATGTCCTCGTCGCTGCCGATGGGAAAGCCTTCGATCTTGCGGAACTCCGGATCCTGCAGCTTCTTGCGCAGCTCCTCGGTAAAGTGGGCGCGGCGGGCCTCGTCATTCTCGAAGGTCATGCCGAGACAAGTCACCGGGCCGTCGTTGACCTTGCCCGCCCTCGTTTTTCCAGTATCTAATCCGTGCTGATCCGATTTCATTGCATCCTCACAAGAATGTCCCTGCCCGCTTCAGTCAGGCGGTAACGCTGCTTGCTGCTTGTTGGCTTGTCAGAGATCGTCATTTCCAGCCATCCCGCCTCAAGCAGGGGCTTGAGCACTTGGTCCCTGAACTTGGTCCGATTGGTCCGGCCGACCAACTGCATAAGTTCGCTGATAGTTATTGCTTCCAGGCTGTTACGCATGATTTCAACTTGGTCCCGACTTGGTCCCGACCTGGTCCCAACCTGGTCCCAACCTTCGCCGTCCTGGCCCACCGAGAGTCGATCTCGCTCAACGGATTCCAGACGCCCCTTGATCGGGTCAGCCAGGGAGTAACTGTCTTCGCTCAAGGTCTGTAGCAATTGCTGGCGAACCAGGAAGTCCAAGGCACTGTGGGCAACGCGAAGATTACCGCCCACCGCTACGCCAGCATCCACCACAGAGATATGAGACCGCTCCGCCGCCAGGGCCAGAATATCCGCTTGTTCGGCTGAAAGATTCACGCCTAGGCTGGAATGAAAACGCCTGATGGAGTCCGTGATCAAAGGCTCTTTGCTTAAGGTCAACTCAAAGCTCTTGGCTGCCTTGTCGTTGATTATTTGCGGTGGCCGATGCCCAAGGTCGTGCCAGTTCCGATAGATGGCGCGAATGCCGGTGCCCGCCTGATCGCTCAAGCCAATACGACGGAAGGCGTTGACCAACAGGGGATTCCGAATCTCCTTCTCGGTTGATTCGAGGAGCTCCCTTTGCGTGGCGAAGGCGTCACCCGGGTTCCAGAACGTGATCTGATCAATGAATATCTTCAGGCTGGCCTTGCGATGCACATCGCCATAATCCTGATGAATGAGCAGGTTGATAGCCGCTTCCCGAAAGGCAATGTAGTCTGGAGGATCATCATTGCGGCGCATGGAAGAAGGGTCTACCCTGAACGGGTGCTCCGCAAGCCTTGAAAACTTAGCCACCAATTCGCGCCAGGTTTTAAACAGATTCTCCTCGAACACGAGGCGATCATGCCACCGCTCTTCAGGTGTCCATTCCTGAACTCGGGCGTCAATCCGTTGATAGTCCAAAACCGGACGAGGGAGTAAAGCACGCACACAGCGATCCGTGCCAAACAACAACACTGCGGCCCGAGTCAACAGCGGTCGCCCGCCCTCATCAACAATAAAATTCCATTCCCGCAGGAATTCAACGGGATCGGAGATCTGGCGTTGCTCTGGGTTGCGTCGATAGAACTGGGATTGATACCAGCCCAACGTTTCACTGTCGATGCACGTAGCTACTTCGACGTTCTGGAGGGGTTCAGTATCCCAAGAGGTAACGGCTGCATCACGCAAAAATCTTTGCAATTCGGCGTCGGTTACCCGCTCGTCTCCGGCTGCTCGGCGAATATAGGTTTCGCGGGGATTGCCCTTCAAGTAGACGGGCTTTTGCCGTCGAGGACTTTGAGGAATGTAGAACGCCAAAATCCGCTTTCCATCCAAATCATAAACATATGGCTCTACATCCAGGATATGATTGATTTTTTGTCCACTTCGCAACGTGGACAAGAAGTCATTCTGAATATGATCAAACGCATCATGGTCCACTCCAGTCACTTTGAGTTGGCCCTGCTCGTCGGATACCCCGAACAAAAGCCACCCGCCTTCGGTATTGGCGAAGGCGCTGACGGTAACATACGCATCTTTGGGAACGGAACGCTGCGCCTTTTTACATTCAAAATCCGTCCATTCGTACCCGTTTAAGCGGGAAATCAGCTCTTCGCGGGTCATGGACTACTCCAGCACGATCCGTACCTTGGCCGGATCCTTGCCCTTGGTGAGTTGATCGATGAACTCCTCAAAGCGTTTCTTCATTTCCACCGGGGTGGCCGGGCCGTCGGCGACCTGCAGGGCCTGCTGCAGATCCTGCGCCTTGACGGTGACCTTGACCAGACCGGAGAGCACTTCCTTTAGGGCGTGGACAAAGTTGCTGTCCAGCGGCACCGGCAGTTCCTTCGATTTGATGAAGGCCTCCAGCGGCTCGCGGTCGTCGATCTTAAGCAGATCCATGTTGGCCAGAGTGATCGGGTCTTCCAGGTTGCTGAGGATGGTGGAGGTCCAGGCCGCCACCATGGCGTCGAGCTGGGCGTCCATCTGGTCGATCATCTGCGAGCCTGCCGCCGCACCGGTTTCCACCGACGGCCGGAACCCGCAATGCGGGCAGATCGGTGAGGCGTCGAGGTTTTGCTCGGTCAGGGCGAAGCAGCTTTTCAGTCCGGCCAGGCGGTTCTGGTAATCGGTGAGCTGCTGCCGGGGCATCAGGTCGATACCGGCCAGCTTGAGCAGGGTTTGCAGCCGCTGGTCGTTGAGCAGTCCGGCCTTGCGCTTGTCGTCGTTCACGCCCAGCCGGGCCTTGGTGTGCAGGCCGATGTAGGCGACGGTGTAATCCTTCTTCAGCTTTTGCAGCTTGGCCCCGATGCTCTGGGACTGGCTGGCCAACTCGGTCAGGTCGGCCTGTTTGAGGGCATCCAGCACATCCTGCCGGGTGGTCTTCATGCGATCCACCCAGTCATGGTCGGCAGGCAGCACCGCTTCGGCGGTGGAAAGCCAGGACGCCGTCGGGCTGTGGTCCATGATGAACTCGCGCAGGGCATCCAGCTCGTCCAGGGCCTTCACGGCCTTTTCGTGGGCCAGCACCTCGGGAACGCTGTAGCGGAAGTTTTTCAGCTTGCCCGGCGAGGAGTAGGCCTGCAGCGATTCAAAGAAACCCTTGGCCTCGTCCAGCCCGCTGGCCTGGCTGGCCAGGTCGGTGCCCGCGAGGAGGTCCAGCCCCCAGAAGGAGAGCCCTTCGCGCAGGGTCTGCTGGGTCATGACGATGCGCTTGACGATCTTGCCCACCGCCTGCTGCAGGTTCTGCACTGGCTCGTCCTTGCCCTGGGTGACGAGCTGGGCCATCCCCGGCGTCATGCCGAGCAGTTCGAACAGGGCCTTGAGCGCGGGCAGGTTCCATTCCTTGGGCTGTTCCAGGTGCTTGAAGCGGACCAGCTCATCAATGCCGGTCGCGGCAAGCTGCTGCAGCCCGGTGGCGTCGAATTTCTTGCCCGGGATGGAGAGCACGATGTCGCCGGAGTAGACCAGCGCCGCCACCAGCACGCTCACCCATTCGGGTTCCAGCCGTGAACCGCCCGGGTTCATGTATTCCAGCCCGTGGTCGTCATGGATGATCTCGCTGCGGTTGACCACCTGGCCGTGCCCCTTGGCCTTGACGGCATCAAGGATGAACTTGGTGTACTTCGACTTGTAGGGGTCGATCTTCTCGCCGTCGAGCAGCTCCAGGGCGTCCAGCACGGCGGTGGCCTGCTTGGTGCGGTTCTGCCCTGCGATGGCCCGCAGGGCGTCCTGCGCGGCCTGGGCGCGGTTGTTGCCGGTGATCAGGACCGAGAAGAACGGATAGTCCGGGGCCTGGTTCTCGAAGTTCGGTGCCAGGCAGACACCGGCTATGGTGTTGACCAGATCGCGGAAGTTAATGGTCTCATGGGGCGACAGGCCGGACAGGTCGCGGATGGATTTGCCCTTGGCCCATTCGGTCATGGACTTGGCGCGGCCCTGATAGGTGACCTCGAAGGCGTCGCTCATGTGCTTCTGCAGCCACTGAACCAGCTTCTTCAGGAAGCCATTGGCCTTTGATTCATAGGTGGCCTTGGCGTGGCCCGATGAGGTGGCCGCAAGGTCCAGGGCGGCCGCATAGCTCTTCAGCGCAGTCTGGAATTCCTCGTCGGTGCCTTTCAGGCGGAAGAAGACCTCGTCGTTGACCTTGTCGTCCTTGAAGCGCGGCGGATCGTTGGGCTGGATGAAGTAGAGGTAGAAGTCCCGCTGCGGCACGGCGGTGGAGCGCTCGTTGGGAGCGCCGAAAAAGAGGTAGCCGGTACGGGCGGCCTTGTGCTCCTGCCAGACCAGTTCGTGCTGCCAGATCTTGTAGCCGGTCACGTAGGTAGCATCCTGGCATTCCATGACCCGCTTTAGCGCCTCGTAATAGAAACGGTCGAGTTGAGCCTGGCCCAGGCTTTCGGCCCGTTTGCCGATCAGGGCGTCGAAATCGTCGGTCTTCTTCAGGTCGAGATAGAACTGGCGGTTATCGGCATTGAAGGAAATGAACTGGCCACTGACCGTTTTGTGGATCTCGCGCAGGACCGTTTCCACATGGGTCTGGAGATCCTTGTCGGGCTCGTCGCTGCCCAGCTCGGCGATCAGTGGATCGAACAGGCAGAGGCGGTCGCGCAGTTCCTCGGCGGACGCGCCCATGGGGGCATAGATGTCGCCGGTGGTGAGGCGGTGGACGGACAGCGCATGGATCAGGCGCAGCGCCATCGGCTTGTATTGCTTGCGGGTGATGGCGTTCTCGATGCGGGATTCCAGCACCTGGCTGCAATCGATGACCGCCCGGATCTCGGGAATGGCGCGGAACGAGGCGTTCTGCTTGAGCGTGTTCCAGTAGCTGTCGAAGGCGATCAGGCCGGGCTCGTCCTGCGGCACGTCCTTGCCGAGGATGCCCTTCATGCCCATGGACAGGGTCTTGAGCACCTCGCGCTTTTCCACCACAGTGACCCGCTCGAAGGTGTCGATGTAATCGGGATGCACCGGGAAGAGCCGGACGAACTCGTCCATCCGCTCGTTGAGCCCGCCGTAGTATTTGGCAAAGGGCATCAGGTAGTCGCGGATCTTGGCCTGTTGCTCGGTGGTCTTCTTGAGCAGACGCTCGGCCACAACGAATTTGACGTCGCTACGGGCAATGAGGATCTGCTCGAAGCGGTCCTTCACCCGGCGGATGCTGTCGGCAACAAAGGCGAAGCGCGGGCTATCGAAAATGGCTTCCTGGACACCGGCCATGAAGCGGAAGCGCAGGTCCTTGCAGACCTCGCCGACCTCGCGGAGGAAGTTGAGGTCGAGGATCAGCTCCTGATCCTTGCGGGTGCGCAGGTAGTCGAGCAGCTCGTCGACCACCAGCAGCAGTCCGTGTTCGGGGAAGATCTCGCCAAACTTGGCCATCATGTCCTCGAAGGCCCGTTTGTGGCTGGTAATGGTCCCGGCTTCGGGGAACACATACTCCACGCCGAGTTTTTCGAGATGCTCTTCCAGTTCGGCCACCAGGATGTCGCGCAGGGACATGGTGGTGGCTCCGATCTCGGTACGGATAACCTTGAAACGCCCGGCGATCTGAGAGGCTGCGTCGCGGACACCATCGTTCTTCAGCCCTTCCAGCAGGGAGGCATCTGCGGCAAGGCTGGAGACCACCGACATCAAGTGCGACTTACCGGTGCCGTAGTTACCGACGACCAGCAGGCCCTTGTTGTCGACCGGCTGGTCGAACTGCATCTGAGGAATGACAAGCTGGGTGAGCCGTTCGGCCATTTCCTCGGAAATGACATAGGTGTTCACGAGGGTGTGTGCGGCGCTCGATTTGTCCGCGTCACGCAACTGAACGACCGACTCAATCGGGTCGAATTGGATAAGGTCTCCGTATTTCATGCTTGTCCTGCCTCTCTATTGTTTTTTGCCGAATCGACAGTGGCCGTGCCATCCATGCCCACAATCAGCGCATCGACCGAGTCATAGCTGCGGTACTCGGGATGGCCGGTTTCGGCGTACAAAAGCCTCCCGGAATTCATGATTCCGTTCCACGAAGCCACCACGGCCCGGTTTCTCGAAATGGACTGCAGCAGGCGCAAGGGGTCCTGCTGGAGATCCTTGTCGAAAAGGATCTCGAGATTATCCAGCACCACCGGTGACTGAGCCTGGTCCGCGATCTGGCCGAGGATGCCTGGTAGCCGAAGTGACCGCTGCTTTGCCGTCAGCTCAAGCAGTTCGCCTGAAAGCGCCAGATTGACGTTGACGACGGATGAACCGAATTCCTCGGCAACTTCCCGAAGAACGCCGGTCTTGCCGGAACCGGTTTCACCCACCAGCAACACCAGACGGTGATACAAGCCTTCGGCTGCCTGGAGGGATCGTTTTATCTTGTCGTGAATCGGTTCGGCCATGGTCGCTCCTTACTGCTCGGTGTCCGGCTTATCGGTTTTGTCAGCCGCACCGCCAGCCATCACCCAGGCATCGACCTCGTGCGTTTTGAACTTCCATAGGCGGCCCACCTTGTGAGCGGGCATGCTACGCCCCGCTATCCAGCGGTAGACAGTGTCAATGCTGACCCCAAGATGGCTGGCGATTTCATCGGCCGAATGCCAGCGATTCTTTTCTAATGCCATATATTCTCCGCCCGAAGCGCCAAACAACCCGTTCCACATTCAGTAGCTTTCGACCTCTCCGTTTTGTAAATAAAAAAGTGGGTGTAAAGTAGATCAGACGCGAGTATCGGTCAAACCATTTCTACTGTGTTTAATTGGTGTTAAGCTGTATAACACGATTTTAACCTGCAAAAAGATGGGCTAACCACCGGCCGCCTCGCCTTGGGCAAAGTAGTGGAACTGGCTGAAAAACCACTGACTGGGCCGGAGCCTGTCCAGGACTTGGTCCAGAACGACGCTGGGGTCTGGCGACGGATCCCAACCAATTTCTTGGCGCGCAGTGTCTTGCGCAGGCCCGGAATTCGGAAGGCGTTCGGGGCGGTATGCGCGACCATGATGTTCGTATGCCTGCGCAGGTGATCCAGCACCTCGGGGTCCAGGATTTCCTTGTCTGGCCACCATGCCGTGCCGGGCTTGCGCGACCGATCCATGGAGTACGCGCCGCCGATGAAGCAGACCATGCGGCCATCAGGCAACGTCAACGTCGGGCCCGATCCTGCCGGAACA
This sequence comes from Desulfovibrio aminophilus, assembly GCF_023660105.1. Lineage (NCBI taxonomy): Bacteria > Pseudomonadati > Thermodesulfobacteriota > Desulfovibrionia > Desulfovibrionales > Desulfovibrionaceae > Desulfovibrio > Desulfovibrio aminophilus. The sequence goes on from NZ_JAMHGA010000021.1 coordinate 77,465, forward strand.
TGCGTTTTCGATGTAGGCATTTGGCTGACCTGACTCACGCAGCTCCCCGGCAGATAATCCATATCCCCGCCCTGAAGGATCAGCTTCGGCCAGCGCTCAAACTGTGGCGGCCAGGAAAGATGCAGATCCTAGACCACCAGGATGCCGGCGCAGGGCTCCGGCGCTAAAAATCCAGATCCTCGGGGCGAGGTTTCGGGAATGGACGGTTCTGCATCTTCTGAAGCCGTCGCTCGGCCTCAAGCAGTTCCGCCTGTTGGGCCGCGATGAGCGCACAACGCTCGGCGTAGCCCATGCCGTCGATCCGGGCGCAGATTTCCAAGGCCACGTCTTCGCTGTGGATTGGGCCGCCCATGCGGTGCTTATATCCGGGCCTCCAGGTGTGGTAGGCAGCCAGCAGAATGGCCGGTCCGCCTTTCATCGCCTTGGCCCAAAGCCACGAACCTTGGGTGTAATAGACGATCAGCTTGCGACGGAGGAATGGACCGGGCGGAAGAATCCGCTCATCCCACACATCGGCGCTGCCGGGAGGCAGATAATCCACATGGTGCTTCATGAGTTCCATCGCTTTGTCCCTCTTTCTCTTTTCCAGCATTTGCCGCACCAACCGCAGTTCGGGGGAATCCTTCTCCAGCACGTCGGCCAAGTCCTCAAGATCATCCACGTGCATCTGCTCCAGCCAGGGCCAGGGATCCTCCTTGCGCTGGACGATCCGGCACAGCTCGCCGCGATGCTCACGGGCATATCGCTTGCGCGTCTCGCGCTCTTCCTCGTCCCAGCGCTGCCTGGTCCGGGTTTCACGCCGGGCCTCCTCGGCCGATTGTGGAATCCAGGCCCAGGAGCCTGCGTTGCCGACCGAATCGAGGCCGACAAACGTGCAATCCTTGCTGCGATAACTGAACGGCCGGTGAAAATGGCCGAAGTACCACAAACTCGGCTTCAGCCTGGCCAGGATTTGGTCCAGGATTTCCTCCGTGGGGTCCGGGGTCACGTCCCAACCGACGCTCAGCCAGTCCTCAATGATGCGGCCTTTGTTGAGTTCGGCCGCGATCCCCAAACAACGCGGGGCGGTATGCGAGATCACGATATCCGCGTGTTCGGGCAACTGGTCCAGGATTTCGGGGCCCAGGAGTTCCTCCTCAAACCAATCCCGGTCTCTTACGCGCAGGAGATGATCCACGGATTTGCCGCCCCCCAGGAAGCAGACGATCCGGCCATCGGGCAGCGTCAGAGTCGAGCCGCGGGGCATCCAGAAGATTTGACCCGCGATCGGGATTGCATCTCGACGACCGAAGGCCTCCCATTGCCTGCGCAACGTCGGATAGTGCTCGTGGTTGCCTTCGGCGAAATAAATCGACGGAGCGTCGATCGGCCAAAACTTCTTGAGGCTGTCCAGAGCGGTCGGCCAAACTCCGAAATCTCCCACCTGAAACACCAGATCCGGATTCTCACTCCTGAGCAGGTCCAGCAGGATGCTGAATTCACCATGCACGTCGCCGGCAACGAGGATCTTCATCCCTACCTCCATTCCAGCACTTCCCCCATGCCGAGGCCCACGACGAGGATTCCGCCGAACAGCTCGGCGTCATGGCAGGGCTCGTGGTGGTGGCCATGCACCACGAGCCGGACGCCCATGTCCCGCGCCAAG
>NZ_JAMHGA010000022.1 GCF_023660105.1 Desulfovibrio aminophilus
CCCCCCCCCCCCCCCCCCCCCCCCCCCCCCCCCCCCCCCCCCCCCCCCCCCCCCCCCCCCCCCCCCCCCCCCCCCCCCCCCCCCCCCCCCCCCCCCCCCCCCCCCCCCCCCCCCCCCCCCCACGGCAGGGCCTCTTGAAGGGTCCGGGGCCGTGCCCTGGCCCCGCCGGAGGCGTTATATTTTTCCGCGTTTCTTCAAGGCCTCGACGATGGCCTGGCCTTCGCCCGGGTACACGGCCCGGTCGGCTGCCGGGGTGGGGGTGGGCGGCGGCCAGTGGCCGGACTGGGGCTCCGGCCCTTCCTGGGCCGCGGGGGAGGGCGCGGTGTCGGTGTTCACGGGGTGCGCGCGCACGTCCACTCCGGCCACGGGCGCGGAGAACTCGATGGCGATGTTGTTCGGGTCGAAGGAGTAGATGGAGTGGATGAAGCCGTGGTCGATGATCTCGGAGACCCAGAATCCGGCGGCGTCGAGCTTGTCCTTGAGTTCCCAGAGGTCGTCGTCCGAGGCCACGCCCACGGAGACGTGGTCGAAGGTGTGGGGCCCGGCCACGGGCGCGCCGTGGTCCTTGAGCGGCCCGGGTTCGACCTTGGGCCACTCGAAGAAGGCGATCATGTCCTGGGGCGCGATCTCGAAAAAGTAGTGGCGGTAGCCGGGGTGGCCGAGCCCGGCCACGAGGCGCATTCCCAGGAGGTCGCGCCAGAAGCGGATGGTGGCGTCCATGTCGCCGGTGGCCATGGCCAGGTGGTTGATGCCGGTGAAGCGGGGCATGGGTCCTCCGGGTCAGAAGATGTCGCGCGGGCCGCGCAGTTCGGTGCTGAAGGGCCCGGTCTTGTCCATGGGGTCGTCGGGGTCGGCGCGCCAGCGCAGCACGTCCAGGCGCAGGGGCGCGGCCTTGGCGTCGACCAGGGCCGTGGCGCGGGCGGCCAGTTTGGCGGCGTCGGCGGTCTCGCCGTCGAGCTTGAGGATCACGTCCAGGTGGTGGAGCCCGGCGCGTTCGGCCGGGCTGCCGCGCTGCACGCCGGTGACGAGCACGCCGCCCGAGAGGCCCAGGTTCAGGCGCTGGGCCAGGCTCAGGTCGGCCAGGGTCATGCCCGGCGTGGCCTCGGGCCGGAACCCGAAGGGCCGGGCCAGGGTGGACAGGGCGTCGGCCAGGAGCTGCCGGGTCTCGGCGTCGCGGGCGTTGAAGTCGGTGATCCGGCCCTTTTCGTGGACCACGCGCACGATGTCCGGCTCGTAGAGCAGGACGCGCTCCACCTCGGGCAGGGGCAGGATCAGGGTGGGCCGTTCGAAGGTGGTCCGCTCCACGAAGTCCGGGTAGTCGTCGCAGGTCACGGAGGCCGGGTTCAGGCAGCCGCGCCGGAAGGGCGCGGTGTGGTACACGGCCTCCGTGCGGGTTTTCCTGACCTGGACCCGCACGCGCAGGCGGCCCTGGGTCGCGGCGATCTCCACGGGCTCGCCGCCGAGCACGGTCCAGGAGGCGCGGGTGTCGCGCAGGGCGCGCAGGGCCGTGTCCGGGGAGGACATGAAGCGCGCGGCGTACCAGACCCGGCCGGGATCGGCCTTGGGCGGCCAGATGGAGCCGGGGGTTCCCGGGGCCTTTCCCACGCAGGAGGCCAGGAGCGGGACCAGGACGAGGAGCGGGGCCAGGGCCGCGAGGGGGAAGGGGGCGCGTCGTGCCATATCCGCCAATATAAGCCGGGAGTCCCTGGAAGGCAAAACAGGAATAAATCGCGCGGCCGGGGTGGAACGCCCATAGCTCGACGAAGTCGCCGTTGACATGGGGGGAGGGGCGGGGTAGCGGAAAACCAGCGAAACAAGCAATCGCGCCTTGCGGGGGCTCGGACAAACCGGGCTGAGATGGGTCCTTGGACACTGTGGACCCGACCGCTGAACCTGCCACGGGTAATACCGGCGAAGGGAACAGGCCTGGCCGCATCGGCCGCGTCCTTCCTTTCCCGCATCCCGAGGCAGTCCCAGGCGCGCAACCGCCGAGGAGGCCCCATGTCCCTGGTCCGTTCCGGTTCCGTCCTGTCCGAGGTCCTCGAATCCGCCCTGTCCGACCTGGCCCCCCATGAGGGCCTGACCCCGGAGGCCCTGCGCGCGGGCGTGGAGGCGGGCACGCTCTGCCTGCTGGCCAACCCGGCCCACGCGGGGGTGCGGCCCACGCTCATCGGCCGGCCCGGCCGGGTCAAGGTCAACGCCAACATCGGCACCTCGCCCCTGGCCTCGGACCTGGCCGGGGAGATCGACAAGCTGCGCGTGGCCGAGGGCGCGGGCGCGGACACGGTCATGGACCTGTCCACGGCCGGGGACCTGGACGAGTTGCGGCGGGCGATGCTGGCGGCCACGGCCCTGCCCCTGGGCACGGTGCCGATCTACGCCCTGGCCCAGCAGCGGATGCGCGAGGACCGCGACCCGGCGGACTTCGAGCCCGGGGACCTGCTGGCCGAGATCGAGAAGCAGGCCCGCCAGGGCGTGGACTTCATGACCGTGCACTGCGGCCTGACGCGGCGGGGCGCGGAGCTGGCCCAGGACGGCTCGCGGGAGTTGGGCATCGTCTCGCGCGGCGGGGCCATCCTGGCCCGCTGGATGCGCGGCCGGGGGGAGGAGAACCCGCTGCTCACGCACTACGACGCGATTTTGGACATCGCCCGGGAGCACAACGTGGTCCTGAGCCTGGGCGACGGGCTGCGGCCCGGCGCGGGCGCGGACGCGGGCGACCCGGCCCAGTGGGAGGAGGTCCTGACCCTGGGCGTGCTGGCCCGGCGGGCGCGGGCGGCCGGGGTCCAGGCCATGATCGAGGGCCCGGGGCACGTGCCGCTGCACCTCGTGCGCTCCCAGATCGAGGGCATCAAGCGGGCCACCTTCGGCGCGCCGCTTTACGTGCTCGGGCCGCTGGTCACGGACTGCGCGGCCGGGCGCGACCACATGGCCGGGGCCATCGGCGGGGCCCTGGCGGTCATGGCCGGGGCGGACTTCCTCTGCTATCTGACCCCGGCCGAGCACCTCTGCCTGCCGGACGCCTCGGACGTGCGCGAGGGCGTGCTGGCCTCGCGGCTGGCGGCCCAGGCCGCCGAGGCCTCCCTGGGGCGTCCCTGGGCCGTGGCGCGGGAGCGCGAGATGTCCAAGGCGCGGCAGACCCTGGACTGGGAGGGCATGGCCCGGGCGGCCCTGGACCCCTGCCTGGTGCGGGCGCGTTCGCGGGGCACGGAGCACGGCAAGGAGTGCGGCATGTGCGGCCGGTTCTGCGCCATCCGCATGTCCGAGACGGGGGAGCGCGGCTGAGCGGGGGCCCTGTGCTCGTTTACAGCCTCGCGCGGTGGTGATACTTCCGGGCCAGCGGCCGGATCGTCTGGCCCGGAGCTTGCAAAACACCCCGCGCCATGAGCACGACAAAAGACATCCTCTTTCTGCTGCGGCCGCACCAGTACTTGAAGAACCTGTTCATCTTCGCGCCGGTGCTGTTCGCCGCCAGGGTCACGGAAGCGCAACTTTTGCTCACCTCGGCCCTGGCCTTCGCCTGCTTCTGTCTGGTGGCCAGCGGGGTGTACGTCTTCAACGACCTGCGCGACCGCGAGGCCGACCGGGAGCACCCCAAGAAGCGCAACCGGCCCATCGCCAGCGGCGCGGTGGGCGTGGGCCAGGCGCGGGGGCTCATAGTGGGGCTGCTGGCCGCGGGCCTGGGCCTGGCCCTGGCCCTGCTGCCGCTGGGCGTGGCGGCCTGCATCGGCGTATACATCGTCCTGAACCTGCTCTACAGCGTGAAGCTCAAGCACGTGCCCCTGCTGGACGTGACCATCATCGCCCTGGGCTTCGTGCTGCGGCTGTTCGTGGGCTCGGCGGCCACGGGCATCGAGCTGTCGGCCTGGATCATCCTGACCACCTTTCTCCTGGCTCTGTTCCTGGCCCTGGCCAAGCGCCGGGACGACGAGCTGATCTTCCTGGAGACGGGCAAGCGCATGCGCCAGGCCGGGGCGGGCTACAACCTGGAGTTCATCAACGTGAGCCTGGGGATCATGGCCGCCGTGGTCGTGGTGGCCTACACCATGTACACCCTGACCCCCTCGGTGGCCGCGCACTTCGGCACGGACAAGATCTACCTTTCGGTGATCCTGGTGGTGCTCGGGATTCTGCGCTATCTCCAGCTGACCTTCGTGTACAAGGATTCCGGCTCGCCCACGCGCATCGTGCTCAAGGACCGCTTCCTGCAGGCGGTGATCCTCTGCTGGGGCGCGTTCTTCGTGGCGGTGGCGGTCTGGCGCAACACGGTCCGGTGAGGATTTCGATGAAGTACTTTTTGCTGGCGGCCACGGTGCTGCTCATCAGCTTCGGCCAGATCCTGCTCAAGCTGGGGGCCGAGGGCCTCAAGGGCGGCGCGGGCTGCGTCCTGAACCTCTTCGGCCTGAACCTGACCTGGCACCTGCTGGTGGGCGTGTTCGTCTACGGCGCGGCCACGATCACCTGGATCCTGACCCTCAAGGAGATGCCCCTGTCCATCGCCTACCCGGCGGTCTCCCTGAGCTACGTCCTGGTGGCCCTGCTCTCCATCGGCATGCTCGGCGAACGGGTGAACCTGACCTACGGCCTGGGGCTCCTCTGCATCATGGTCGGGGTCAGCCTGATCGCCTTCCGCTAGGAGTCCGCGATGCTCTCCCCGGCCGCCGTCTCGGCCCTGCTTCTGGGCCTCGCCGCACTCTTCCCCGCCTGTCGCGGCCGTCGCGCGACGCCCCCCCTGGAGAAACTCCAGGCAGCGAGCCTGGGCCTGTCCCTGCTCTTCACCGGCTTCGCCTTCTTCACCCTCTTCGGCGCGCAGCTGGGCTTCGTCCTGGGCCGCCCCGTGGAGTCCTGGCTGATTCCCTCGGCCCTGGCGGCCACGGCCGGAGGCTTCTGGCTCCTGCTGCGGCGCGACCTGTCGCCCAAGGCCCGGGCCGCCTGCCTGTTGATCTTCGCGGGCCTGCTCCTGGCTGGGCTCTGGTTCGCCGGGCAGTTCTACGACACCTCCTACGACGGCAAGGCCTACCACCAGGAGGCGATCCTGGCCCTGCTGGGCGGGCTCAACCCGCTGACCGAGATCTATCCGCTGAACCACTGGGTGGACGACTACCCCAAGCTCTCCTGGGTGATGTCCGCGGCCCTGGCGCAGTGGACGCCCTCGATCCAGCACGCCAAGGGCTGGCAGGCGCTGTTCCTGGCGGCCACGTTCTTCGGCATGCTGCGTCTGTTCCTGGGCCAGGGGGTGCGGCGGGGGTACGCCCTGGCCGGGGCCGCGCTGCTGGCCCTGAACCCGGTGGTCATCAGCCAGTTCCTGACCTTCTACGTGGACGGAGCGCTCTACGGCCTGCTGGCCGTGCTCATCGGCCAGACCGTGGTTCTGGCCAGGGCGCGCGGCCGGGCCCACGCGGCGGACGTGGTCCTGGCGGCCCTCTCCGGCGCGCTCTGCGCCAATTTGAAGTTCACCGGACTGGTCTATGCCGGGCTGGCGGTCTTCTGCCTCTGCGCCTTCTGCCTGGTTTATGACCGGCGCGGCTCGCTGAAGGGGGCCGTTTTCCTCGGCACGGCCGTGCTCCTGCTGGCCCTGGGCCTGGGAGCCAGCCCCTACCTGCGCAACCTCGAGCGCGGCTACCACATCTTCCATCCGCTCATGGGCGCGCACAAGGCCCGTTCGATCATCGACCACTTCCGGCCCAGGTACATGACCGGCCACAACCCGGTGCGCAACCTGCTCGTCTCGAACTTCTCGCGCTGCGACATCGTGGAGCGCGACCCCGAGGCCGACCTGCGCAACCCCTTCGACTTCGCGGGCCGGGTGGACGAGTTCTCCATGCTGACCGTGCCCGATCCCCGGGTGGGCGGCTTCGGGCCTTACATGGGCGCGACGATCCTGCTCACGGCCGCGCTGGCGGCGGCGGTCCTGGCCCGGCGGCGGAGGTCCATCGAACCCGGCCGGGGCAAGTACGCCCTGCTCCTGGGCGCGGCGGTCTTCGGGACCACCCTGGTCAACCCCGAGGCGTGGTGGGCGCGCTACGCGCCGCAGTTCTGGATGCTCTGGACGCCGTTCGTCCTCTGGATGCGGCCCCGGGCCTGGCTCCCGGCCCGCGTCCTGGCCGGGGCCGCGGCCCTGGTCTGCGCGGCGACCATCGCCCTGACCGGGACGTTCGTGCTGGACAAGCAGCGCCTGCTGGCCTTCACGGTGGAGGACAATCTGCGCCGGGCCAGGAGCTTCAAGCATCCGATGGTCTGGCTCCCGGCCGACCGCTTCGTGCTGAGCACCGAGCGGCTGCTCTCGGAAAAGGGCATCGCCTTCCAGTACACGGAGGTGATGCCCGCGCGGGACTACCTGCTCTTCTTCTACTTCGACCACGGCTTCCTGCTTTACGACCGGGACGCCCAGGGGGAGCCATGAGCCGGGGGCTGGCGCTGTTCGACTTCGACGGGACCATCACCAGCGGGGACACGCTGTTCCATTTCCTGCGCCACGCGCTGCCCGGGCCGCGCTTCGCGCTGGGCGCGGTCCTGCTCCTGCCCGTGCTGGCGGGCTACAAGCTGGGGCTCATCGGCAACGCCCGGGCCAAGAGCATCGTGTTGCGGCATTTCTTCGGCGGCTGGCCCGAGGAGCGCTTCCGCGCCGCCGGGGCGGCCTTCGCCCGGGAGATGCTGCCCCTGCTCATCCGGCCGGCGGCCCTGGAACGCATCCGGGAACACATGGCGCGCGGGGACCGCGTGCTGGTGGTCTCGGCCTCGCTCTCGGACTGGGTGGGCGGCTGGTGCGCGGACCAGGGGCTGGAGCTGCTGGCCACCGAGGCCGAGGTGCGCGGCGGGCGGATCACCGGGCGCTTCGCCACGGCCAATTGCCACGGCCCGGAAAAGGAGCGCCGCATCCGGGCCGCGCTGGATCCGGCGGACTACGCCCCGATCCACGCCTATGGGGACTCCTCGGGCGACCGCGAGATGCTCGCCCTGGCCCACGAACCCCACTTCAAGCCCTTCCGCGACGTCTGAACCAAGGAAAAGGCCGGAGAGGAATCCTCCCCGGCCTTCTTGCTTTTCCGATGTCCTTCTTCGTCCTCCGGCCCCCCTCTCTTCGCCTTTCTATAACCCCCTGAAGGGAGTTAGAAGCGCTCGAATTCGCCGTCGTCGGCCAGGTCCAGGTCCACGCCCTTGCCCGCGACGGGCTTGGGCTTGGCCTCGGCCTTGGCGGCCTTGGCCGGTGCGGCGGGCAGGGGCTTCCTGGGTGCGGGCGCGGCGCTGATGCGCTTGCGGGGGCCGCCGGTCCCGTCCACCTGGAAGAAGCTCATGGTCTGCTGGAGCTGCACGGCCTGGCTGGAGAGCTCCTCGGAGGTGGAGGCCATTTCCTCGGAAGCCGAGGCGTTCTGCTGGATGACCTGGTCGAG
>NZ_JAMHGA010000023.1 GCF_023660105.1 Desulfovibrio aminophilus
CCCCCCCCCCCCCCCCCCCCCCCCCCCCCCCCCCCCCCCCCCCCCCCCCCCCCCCCCCCCCCCCCCCCCCCCACGGCCGCGGAACGCAATGGTCCGCGGATGAGGTGATGACGGAATGGACATCGTCGGGACAGGCACCCTCCGCTCCCTGTGGGATGAGCTGGCCTGCGCATACGCCGGAAAAACCGCGCTGATCGTCGAGGACGTCGCCGGAAACACCCGCGAGTACAGCTACGCCGCGCTGAACGAGGAGATCAACCGGGCCGCGAACCTCTTCCTCGGCCTGGGCCTCGGCAAGGGCGACCGGATCGCCGTGCAGCTCCGCAACAGCGTCGAGCTGATCGTCGCCTGGTTCGGGGCGGCCAAGATCGGCGCGGTCATGGTCCCGGTCAACACCCAGTACGTGCGCGAGGAATGCGGCTACATCCTCGAAAAGAGCGGCGCGCGCATCGTGGTCACCGAGCGCGAGCACCTGCCCGTCTACGAGGCCATCCGGCGGGAAGAGCCGGGCCGCATCCGCGACATCCTCGTGGTCCGGTCGGCGGACGGCCCCGACGTCCCGGGCGTGCTGAATTTCGACCGGCTCCTGCGCGAGCAGGGCCCCCGGCTCCTGCCCTGCGCCCCCCCGACCAATGAGGACCCCGCCGAGATCCTGTTCACCTCGGGCACCACCTCCAGGCCCAAGGGCGTGGTCATCACGCACTACAACCTGCTCTTCGCCGGGCACTACACGGCCTGGCAGTGCGCCCTGCGGTCCGACGACCGCTACCTGACCATGATGCCCGGCTTCCACATCGACTTTCAGTGCACCGCCGCCATGCCGTCCTTCGTCTCCGGCGCGACCTTCATCGTCCTGGAGAAATACAGCGCGCGCAGGTTCTGGAGCCAGGTCTGCGCCCACCGGGCCACGATCACGGAGTGCATCCCGCTCATGGTCCGCACCCTGATGCTCCAGCCCCGGCGGGCCTGGGAGCGGAACCACCAGCTGCGCGAGGTCTTCTTCTACCTGGCCATCACGGACCAGGAGAAGGACGACTTCGAGAAGCGCTTCGGCGTCCGGCTCCTGAGCTCCTACGGCATGACCGAGACGATCGTCGGGCTCATCGGCGACGTTCCGGGCCGGATGCGCAAGTGGCCCTCCATCGGCCGTCCCGGCCTGACCTACGAGGCGAAGATCGTGGACGCCGACGGCCGCGAGGTCCCGCCCCACAACGTGGGCGAGATCCTCGTCCGGGGCGTCCCCGGCAGGACGCTCTTCAAGGAGTATCACAACGACCCCGAGGCCACGGCCCGCGTCCTGGATCCGGACGGCTGGCTGCGCACCGGCGACAACGGCTTCATGGACGAATCCGGCTTCTTCTTCTTCGTCGACCGGAGCGTGAACATGATCAAGCGCTCCGGCGAGAACATCTCCAGCACCGAGATCGAGAACATCCTGGCCTGCCACCCCAAGATCGTGGAGGCGGCCGTGGTGGGCGTCCCGGACGCGATCCGCGACGAGGCGGTGAAGGCCTTCGTGGTGCTCAAGGAGGGCGCGTCCATGAGCCCGGAGGAGATCGTCGACTACTGCTGCGAGCGCATGGCGAAGTTCAAGGTGCCCTCGAGCGTGGAGATACGCGCCGCGCTCCCCCGGACCTGCACGGGCAAGGTCCAGAAAAAGAAGCTGAAATGCTGAACCGCCGCATGGCCGGTCCCCCGGGGGCCGGCCATGCGGAACGGCTCGGCCGGCAACAGACATTCGCAGTCACGACCACAACAAAAGGAGACTCGAGATGGCACTGAAACTGGACATGCAGGGCAAGACCTACGGTCCCTTCGTGCGCAAGTACGACTTCAAGGACCTGATCCTCTTCGCCCTCGGCTGCGGCGCGGGCCGCGACGGCCGCACGGACCTGCAGTACGTGTACGAGAAGGACCTGAAGATCCTGCCCCTGTTCGCGGCCATGCCCATCGTGGACAGCGAGGTCACCAAGACCATCGACTACGGCTTCAACTGGGGCGGCTCCCTGCACTGGGGCTTCGACCTCCAGTTCCACCAGCCCCTGACCAAGCTCTCCGGCACCCTGAGCACCCAGGTGCTCCTCAAGGGCCTGTACGACCGGGGCGAGGGCCGGGGACTGCTGGCCCAGCACATCGGCGACACCTACGACGAGACCGGAACCAAGCTCTTCACCAACGAGAGCTGGGACATCGCCCTCTACGACGGCGGATTCGGCGGACCCAAGCCGCCCAAGGACGTCGTGGAGATGCCCGACCGCGCGCCGGACTTCGAGGTCAGCGAGCCCATCGACCAGAACCGCGCGCTCATCTACCGCCTGTCCGGCGACTACCACCCGCAGCACATCGACTGGGAGTACGCCCAGAAGTACGGCCACCCCAAGCCGAACCTGCACGCCGTGAGCACGGCCGGAACCGCCTGCCGCCACATCATCCAGACCATCATCCCCGGGGAGCCCGGACGGCTGACCCGCTTCAAGACCCGCATCACCAAGCCGCTGTACCCCGGCGTGACCATCAAGACCCAGATCTGGAAGTGGGACGACCACTCGGTCCACTTCCGCGTCGTCGACGCCGACAACGCGGACATGATCTACCTCAACTACGCCCTGGCGGAGTGGAAATAGCAGCCCCTCCCGGGCCGCCGTTCCCCTCCGCCGGGGGACGGCGGCCCCCTCCCCCGCGCGCGGGCCGGAACAGGGACGGACAACATTCACCGGAATCAGGAAGGTATCGCATGAACATCATCGTCGGTTGCAAACTCGTTCCCGAGGAGCAGGACATCGCCGTCCTCGGGGACGGCTCGCTGGACACGGGCAAGGCCGCCCCGAAGATCAGCCCGTTCGACCTCAACGCCGTCCAGGCCGCGATGGACATCAAGGCCCAGGTGGGCGAGGCCCGCGTCACCGCCCTGAGCGTCGGCGGCAAGGAATTGGAGAATTCCAAGGCCCGCAAGGACATCCTCTCCCGGGGACCGGACGAGCTGGCCGTGGTCATGGACGAATCCCTGGCCGGGGCCCTGCCGGACCGCACCGCCGAGGTGCTGGCCGCCGCGGCCCGCAAGCTCGGCTTCGACCTCATCCTCTGCGGCGACGGCTCCGGCGACCTCTACGCCCAGCAGGTGGGCGTGCGCCTGGGGGCCCTGCTCGGCGCGGCCACCCTGAGCGGGGTGAGCCGCATCGTGAGCGTCGCCGACGGCAAGCTGACCGTGGAGCGCACCCTGGAAAACGAGGTGGAGGTGCTGGAAGCGCCCCTGCCCGCGGTCCTCTCCGTGTCCGCCGACATCAACGTCCCGGCCATTCCGGGCATGAAGGCCATCCTCGGCGCGGCCAAGAAGCCCGTGAACGCCCTGGGCCTTTCGGACATCGGCTGCGCCCCCGCGCCCGCGCTGGTGGAGCTCGTCGAGGTCAAGGCGCCCAAGCAGAAAGAGCGCAAGCGGATCATCATCGAGGGCGACGGCGAGGACAAGATCGCCGAACTCGTGGCCCAGCTGCGCAAAATCATCCACTGAGCGAGGTCAACATGAGCACGTTCACCAAAGTCTGGGTTTTCAGCGACATCGCCTCGCGCCTGCCCGAACTCGTCGCCGGGGCGTCGCGCCTCGGCGGAAACATCTCGGCCTTCGTCATCGGCGCCCCGGAGGAGGCCGCCAAGGCCCAGGCCCTGGGCGTCGACACGGTCCTGCACCTGGGCGAGGCGGTCCCGGGCCGCATCGTCGAGGACTACGCCGACACCATGGCCGCCGCCATGGCCGCGGCCGGGGGCCGGAGCCTGCTGCTCGTGCCCGCCACCCGCCGCTGCAAGGCCCTGGCCTCCCAGCTGGGCGTCCGGCTGAACGCCGGGGTCATCACCGAGGCCTCGGAGATCACGGCCGGGGACGACGGCGTGCGGGGCCGCCGCATGGTCTACGGCGGCCTGGCCCTGGGACTGGAGAAGATCACCTCGCCGCTGGCGATCGTGGTGGTCGGCAGCGGGGTCTTCAGCGCCGACGCGGGCCTGCCCGCCAAGTCCGGCGAGGTGGTCGCCCTGGACTACGTGCGGCCCAAGGCCCCCGTCACCTGCCTGGAGCGCCGCCCCAAGCAGGGCAGCAGCGTGGACCTGAACAAGGCCAAGCGCATCGTCTCCGTGGGCCGGGGCATCGCCAAGCAGGAAGACCTCAAGATGGCCGAGGAGCTGTGCGCGGCCATCGACGCCGAGCTGGGCTGCTCGCGCCCCATCGCCGAGGGCGAGAAGTGGATGGAGCGGGAGCGCTACGTCGGCATCTCCGGCGTCATGCCCAAGCCGGAGCTGTATCTGGCCCTGGGCATCTCCGGCCAGATCCAGCACATGGTCGGCGCCAACGGCGCGCAGACCATCGTGGCCGTGAACAAGGACAAGAAGGCCCCCATCTTCCAGTACGCCGACTACGGCCTGGTCGGGGACCTCTACAAGGTGGTGCCCGCGCTGATCAGCGCGCTGAAGGGCTGATCGCGCCTTCGGCGGCGGGTCGGGGTTTCCGCGAGGGGACCCCGATCCGCCCCGCGAGACCGGCGACCGGCGGCGGCAAGGGCCCCTGAACACGGACGGAGAGGAACACGCATGACCCTGGCGGGAAAGAACGAGTGCGGGCGTCGGGCCTTCTTCCTGGGCGGCATCACGCTCTATGCGCTCGGCCTGAACCTCTTCCTCGCGCCCAACAACATCGCGGCCGGGGGCGTCTCCGGCATCGCCACGGTGCTCGGCAGCCTGCTGCCCGTGTCCGTGGCCACGGTCATCTTCCTCATCAACCTGCCCCTGCTGGTGGCCAGCGTCTTCGTCCGGGGCTGGAAGTTCACCAAGAACACGCTCGTCGGCTCCTGGGTCTACACCGGCCTGGTCTACGCCACGGCCTGGCTGCCGGTCCTGACCACGAACCCGGTCTGCGCCGCCCTGTTCGGAGGCGCGCTGTACGGGGCGGGAATGGCCCTGCTCGTGCTCGGCAACGGCTCGGTCGGCGGCACGGACCTCGTGATCCGCCTTCTCGTGGCGCGGTTTCCCAGCATCAGCGTCGGGAAGATGGCCCTGCTCGTGGAAAGCGGCGTCATCGCCTTTTCCATGATCGCCTATCGCGACATCGAGGTAGGCCTTTACGCCATACTCGCGATATACATCTGCGCGGTGTTCGCGGACAAGGCGCTGCGTGGATTCAACCAGGGCAACCTGTGCTTCATCATCACCGGCAAGGACCCCGGCCTCGTCGCCGCCCCGCTGATGGAACACATCGGCTGCGCGGTCACGCGCCTGGACGGATACGGGATGTACAGCGCGGCCGAGCGCGGCATCCTGCTCACGGCCATCCGCACCAGCCAGACGCCGCGCCTGAAGCGGCTGCTGTCGGAAGTGGACGCCAAGGCCTTCGTGGTGGTCCTGCCCGCGACCGAGATTCTGGGAGGCAAGTTCCAGCACCTCTTCCTGCCGGGAGAAAAACCATGAGCGCGTCTCTCGCCCTGTCGCACTGACGCGCGCGAAAGGAAGCCCTCCATGGGAGAAATCATCTTATCGCTGTTCGTCGGAGCGTTCATCGCCGCCATCGGACTGTTCATGAACTGGTATCTCGCCCATGAGCGGAAGAAGATCGAATCCGAAGAAAAGCCATCATAGCCGGAGGAGTTGGCGATGAATCCGTATCTCATCGGAATGCTTGTCAGCATATCGGCATACATCCTGGTCGGCATCTATGTCGGACGGAACATCAAGACGGTCGAGGACTACTACGTCAGCGGAAGAAACGCTCCGACGCTCCTCATCTCGGGAACGCTGTTCGCCTCCATGCTGAGCACGAACGGTTTCATGGGCGACACGGCCTATTGCTATTCCGGCAACATCACGACCATGGTCCTGCTCAACACGCTCTGCGCCGGCGGCTACGTCCTTGGGGCGCTGTTCTTCGGCCGTTACATCCGCAGGGCGCGAACCAACACGATGCCGACATATTTCGGCCGCCGATTCAACAGCCCGCGCATCCGCCGCTTCGCCGGAGTCACGACCATCGTCTCCCTGACGGCCTACCTCCTGGCCGTCATCCAGGGCTCAGGCATCCTCATGGAAACGGTCACCGGCCTCGACCGGGTCACCTGCCTGCTGATCACCTGGGCCTGCTTCACCTCCTTCACCCTCTATTCGGGCTCCAACGGCGTCATCATCACCGACACCATGCAATTCATCCTGTTCCTCGCGGCGACCATCATCGGCGGGCCCTACCTCTTCGAGGCCGCCGGAGGGTTGGGCGACCTGGTGACCAACCTGCTCAACAATCCCGCCGCGCCGGCCGACCTGCTGTCGTACCACGGCAACACCGGCGGCGGCTCGGCCTTCGACATCGTCCTCTACGCCGTGACCATGGGCGTCATCTGGATGATCACCGTCGGAGTCAGCCCCTGGCAGGCGGGCCGGAACCTCATGGCCAGGAACGAACACGTCATCTTTCGGTCAGGGGCCGTTTCCGCCCTGCTGACCGTCATCTTCCTGACCTATCTTTACCTGATGGCGATCTGCGTCATCCCCCTCAATCCGCACATGGAACAGCCTGAGCGGGTGATCATCTGGAGCGCCTTCGAGGTCATGCCCACGCTGGTCGGAGTGGCCGTTCTGGCCGGCATCCTGGCGGCCGGACTGTCCTCGGCCTCCGCCTTCCTTTCGGTGATCGGCTTCAGCCTGTCGGACGTGCTGATGGGCGTCGAGTCCAGGGACGAAGCGAGCCAGTTGCGCTTCGCCCGCATGGCCGTGCTGGGCGTCGGGCTCGTGGCCCTGTTCCTCGCCTACCTGGACATCTCCAGCATCCGCCTCATCTCCTGGTTCGCCAGCACCATCATCGCCTCGTCGTGGGGCTATGTGGCCTTCGCCAGCGTCTGGAGCAAGCGGCTGACCGAGCGGGGAGCATACTACGCCATGGTCGGCGGCTTCGTCGGATACATCGGCTCCAAGTGCCTGAGGGAGTTCGCCGGACTGCCGCTCAACGACCTCCTCGACCCGTTCTTCATCGGCCTGGCGGTCAGCGTCCTGATGGGAATCCGGGGCTCGAAGGGACAGACGAGATCGAAGGAGGAGATCGCGTTCCACGAGATGCTGCATCGGATACCCGCATCCGAGACGCGGATCGCGGACTACAAAAGGGACAGGGCCTACGGCTGGCTCATGGTCGCCGGCGGCGTGGCGGTCTCGGCGCTCTTCCTCGTCTACTGGGCCATTCCCTACAACATGGCCGTCGGCAGCGACGTGGGGATGTTCTTCGCCACGCTCACGGACTAGGGCGCCGTCATCCATCCGAACAAGGAGTCTTTCCGGATTCAGGTCGAGCAACGCACACCGGCTTCGCGGACAGGAACGGAGTCCGAACGGACGCAACGGAAAACAACCGCCCGGCCCAGCCGGGCGTGAGGTGAATCATGGCTGAAGACAAGTTTGACGCGATCATCGTGGGCGCCGGCCTGGCGGGCTGCGCCTGCGCCTGCCTCCTGGCCAGGGCCGGGCTGGAGACCCTGGTGGTGGAGCGCGGCAATTTCGCCGGGGCGAAGAACATGACCGGCGGCAGGCTCTACGCCCACAGCCTGGAGCGGATCCTCCCCGGCTTCGCCGAGGAGGCCCCGGTGGAGCGCCGCATCACGCGGGAGAAGATCTCCTTCGTCACCGGCGACAGCTGCACCACCCTGGACTACGCGGCCGCGCCCTCGGACGACCCGGCCGGGCGCTCCTATTCGGTGCTGCGGGCCGCCTTCGACCCCTGGCTGGCCGGAAAGGCCGAGGAGGCCGGAGCCAGCTTCGTGACCGGCATCCGCGTGGACGACCTCCTCGTGCGCGAGGGCAAGGTCTGCGGCGTGGTCGCGGGCGACGAGGAAATGGAGGCCGAGGCGGTGGTCCTGGCCGACGGCGTGAACTCCATCCTGGGCGAGAAGCTGGGCATGGTCTCCAAGGTCACGCCGCACCACTGCGCGGTGGGCGTGAAGGAGGTCATCCGGCTCGACCGGCGGCGGATCAACGACCGCTTCGGCTGCTCCGACGACGAGGGCGCGGCCTGGCTCTTCGCGGGCTCGCCCTCCGACGGCCTCATGGGCGGCGGCTTCCTGTACACGAACCAGGAGAGCGTCTCCCTGGGCCTGGTGTTCGGCCTGCACAACGTCGGCAAGACCGGCAAGAGCGTCCCCCAGATGCTGGAGGACTTCAAGAACCACCCCGCCGTGCGGCCCCTGGTGGAAGGCGGCGAACTGGCCGAGTACTCGGCCCACGTGGTGCCCGAGGGCGGCCTGTCCATGCGGCCCCGGCTGGTGGGCGACGGCGTGCTCATCGCGGGCGACGCGGCGGGCTTCTGCCTGAACGCGGGCTACACCGTGCGCGGCATGGACCTGGCCATCGCCTCGGGCGAGGCCGCGGGCAAGGCGGTCATCGCGGCCAAGGCCAAGGACGACTTCAGCGCGGCCGGGCTGTCCTCCTACACCGCCGAGCTGGACGCGAGCTTCGTCATGCAGGACCTCAAGCTCTACCGCAAGCTCCCATCCTTCCTGGACAATCCCCGCATGTACAACGAGTACCCGGAAATGGTCGCGGGCGTCATGCGCGACCTCTTCACCACCAACGGCCCCTCCGTTCCCCTGCGGCGGATGGTCATGCCCCACCTCAAGAAGGTCGGCCTCCTGAACCTCATCAAGGACGGCGTCAAAGGAGCGGGAGCGTTATGAGCAACACGGTCAACGTGGACATGAAGCTCGGCGTGGACAAGTTCTTCGTCGACGAGGGCAATCCCCACATCGAACTGGTCGAGAACCCGGACCCCGAGGAATTCCGCAAGCTGACCCTGGCCTGTCCGGCCGGGCTGTACAAGCTGGAGGACGACGGGAGCATGCGCTTCGACTGCGCCGGATGCCTCGAATGCGGCACCTGCCGCATCCTGTGCGGTCGGACCATCATCAAGAACTGGCGGTACCCCAACGGGACCATGGGCGTCGAATACCGCCACGGCTGACGGCCGGGCGCGCGCTCCACGGACCCGCCTCCGTTTTTTCGCCGATCCCTTGAGTGGTTATCCGCCACGACGTGAGCCGGGGGGAATCGCCCCCCGGCTCGGGGCCTGGCGAGACCAGCGGGGACGCAACTCCGAAGCACGGGGAGTTCGCCGCATGCACGCACGGAAGTTCTGGATTCAGGGGCAGCCCGCCAATCCCGGGGACATCCGCTCCATCGTCTCGTTCGGCGACAGCCTGAGCGATACCGGCTTCTCCGACGGGCACGGCTTCGGCCGCTCCAGCAACGGCCCCACCTGGGTGGAATACCTGGCCGAGCGCCTCGGGGCCCGGCTGACCTGCCTGGCCTGGGGCGGGGCCCGCACCGACCAGGGCAACTGCTCCGGCCCGAAGGACTGGTCCGGCCTGTCCTGGCAGATCGAGCGGCACGCCTTCGACGGCGGGCCGGAATCCACGCTGTACACCATCCTGGCCGGAGTCAACGACCTCTTTCACGGCAACGGCGACCCGGAGGCCACGGCCGCGCGGCTCGTCGCGGCCCAGGAACGCCTCCTGGAGAAGGGCGCGCGGCGGATTCTGCTGCTCACCGTCCCGGACCTCAGCCGCGCCCCGGCCTACAGGACGCAGAAAGAGTATGCCGACGCGCGGCGGACCGTCCACGAGCACACCCTGGCGGTCAACGCACGGTTGCTGGACCGGCTGCGCCCGGGCCCGTGCATGCTGTTCGACGCCGCGGGATTCCTGGAGCACCTCCTGGACCACGCCTACCGCGACACGGCGGCGGCCTGGCTGGGAAGCTATGCCTTCCCCGATCCGGCGGGGCATTTCTGGTGGGACGACTGGCACCCCATGACCTCGGTGCATGAGCGCCTGGCCCAGGCGGTCGGCGCGGCCGGAGACTGAACCTGGACCGGCGGGAGAAGGCCCTGCCGGGCCGTGAGGCCTCCATGCATTTCCCTCGCCGGACGCAAGGCCCGGCGGGGGACTATCCGCCCCGCCTCACGATGTAGCCGCCGATCTCCAGCGCCTCGTCGAGCTTGGCGCAGGCATTCTCGTGAATGCCCGCCGCCGACTGCCGCAAGTCCCTGGAGCACGCCGCGTGCAATGCCTGAAGCGCTCTCCTGGACTCGCTCTCCCAGGCGGCGAACTCGGCGATGTTGACCAGCCGCCAAATGACGGCCATCTGTTTTTCCTGCTCGTTCATGACCGATCCCCGTGTGAGGTTCACAAGCTGATGCTCCAGGAAGCAATACACACCATGCATCATGTATACTACGACACAATAATAGGCAAACAAAAAACGGTTGTTTTAATAGCTCCAAATGTTGCGCGAATCCTTTACACAGAAAAAAATCCATATCAGAATCAATTTTCGACCATTCATCATGAATCGATTGATCGATTGATTATTACTAAATGTAAAATTGTGTAAAATGAGTTTGCCGCAAGGCGAATGAAAGAAGAACATCCTTCCACAATAGATGCCTGTCGGGGTCGGCACGCCCTTGGGCCGGCGTTCAGTGTTCCCCGCCCGTACCGGGGGCGGCGATACGCGAGTCTCAGCCTTCCCGGCTGAACGGGCGGCACAGCCCGGCCGGAGCGTTGCCGAAGCGGCGCAGGCGGTCCAGCCGGTTGGACGCGGCCAGCACGAGCAGGGTCAGGACGTAGGGCAGGACGCGCAGGACCCAGACCGGGACCGTGTCCAGGCCCGCTGCCTGGAAGTAGAACTGGAGGGCCGAGAGTCCGCCGAAGAGGAGCGCGCCCACGGCCACGCGGCCGGGCCGCCAGCCGGCGAAGACGACCATGGCGATGGCGATGTAGCCCTGGCCCGCGCTCATGCCGTCCTTCCAGCCCGGGGTGAAGCAGAGCGAGAGGTAGGCCCCGGCCAGACCGGCCAGACACCCGCCGAAGAGCACGCAGAGGCTGCGCGTCAGCCGCACCGGCACGCCCGCCGCGTCCGCGGCCTGGGCGTTCTCGCCCGAGGCCCGCACCGCCAGACCGGCGCGGGTGCGCGCGAGGAACCAGCAGACCAGGGGCAGCAACACATAGGCCGCGTAGGCCAGGGGCGGCTGGCGGAACAGGATCTCGCCCAGCACCGGGACGCCCGCCAGCAGGGGCACGTCGTAGGACGGCAGGCGCAGGCCCTGGCCGCCGATCCAGGCCCGGCCCAGGAAACCCGTGCCGCCGATGCCGAGCAGGCCCACGGCCAAGCCGGAGAGCACCTGATCCGCGCCGCAGCCCACGCTGAACAGGGCGTGCAGCGAGGCCAGGGCCATGCCCGCCAGGGCGGCCGCGCCCACGGCGGCCAAGGGATCGCCCGTGGCCGCGCCCACCGCGAATCCAGCCAGGGCCCCGGCCAGCATCATGCCCTCCAGGCCCAGGTTGAGCACCCCGCCGCGCTCGGAAAGCACCTCGCCCAGGGCCGCCAGGAGCACGGCGATGGAGGACTTCACCGCGATCTGGGCCACCAGGATCAGGTCATTGCCCACGGCCGCCTCCGTCCGCGCCGCCCAGGACCACGCGGCGGCCCGAAATCCACTCGCCCAGGAGCAGGCCGAAGAGGAGCGCGGCCTCGATCACCGCGACCACGGCCCCGGGCAGGCCCAGCGCGGTCTGGAGCTGGTCCCCGCCGACCTCCGCCGCGCCCAGGAACACGGCCGCCGGAACCACGGCCAGGGGGTGCAGCCGGGCCAGGAAGGCCACGATGATGCCGTCGAAGCCGTAGCCCGAGGCCAGGCCGTCCTGGAGGCGGTGCTGCATGCCCAGCACCTCGCAGGCCCCGGCCAGCCCGGCCAGGGCTCCGGAGAGGCAGAGGGCCAGGACCGTGATCCGCTCCACCCGGAACCCGGCGTAGCGCGCGGCGGACGGGCTGCGGCCGATGATCCGGGCCCGGTAGCCGAAACCCGTGCGCCGGAGGAGGAACAGGAGCAGCCCGGCGCAGGCCAGGGCCAGGCCCAGGCCCAGGTGCAGGCGGGTGCCGGGCCAGACCGGCAGGAAGGAGGCGGCGGGCAGCTCGGCCGTGCCCGGGAAGCCGAACCCGGCCGGATCGCGCCAGGGGCCGAAATAGAGGTGCTCCATGAAGATCACGGCCACGTAGTTCAGGAGCAGGGTGGAGAGGATCTCGTTGACCCCGCAGCGGGTCTTGAGCAGCGCGGCCAGCCCGGCCCAAAGCCCGCCCAGGACGGCCCCGGCCAGGAGGCAGGCCGGGATCAGAACCCAGGGACCGGCCTCGGGCCAGAGCCGCAGCCCCACCAGGCCCGCGCCGACCGCGCCGAACACGAACTGGCCCTCGGCCCCGATGTTCCAGACCTGGAGCGAGCAGCAGAGGGCCACGGCCAGGCCGGTGAGGGTCAGGGGCGCGGCCTTGAGCAGGACCTCGGTGAAGGCCCCGGGATACCCGAACGCGCCTTGGATCATGGCCGCGTAGGCCGCCAGGGGGTCGGCCCCGAGCGCGGCGAAGGCCGCCGCGCCGAGGACCAGGGCCAGGACCAGGGCCGCTCCCGTGGCCGGGAGCCCTCCCAGGGGCGGCGGCCCGTGGCGCTTTTCCAGGCGGATCACGCGGCCTCCAGGCCGGACATGAGCCGCCCGAGGAGGTCCAGGGCCCCCGGCGCGCCGGACTCGACCCAGCCCGCTGGACGGCCGCGATAGAGGACCATCACCCGCGAGGCCAGGGCCAGGGCCTCCTCGGGGTCTCCGGTGAGCAGGATCACGGCCGCGTCGTCGGCCGCGCGCGCCAGGGCGGCGCGCACCTCGGCCACGGCGGAGACGTCCAGGCCCTGGGTGGGCTGCTCCACCACCAGCAGGGGGGCCCGCTTGCTCAGCTCCCGGGCCAGGATGAACTTCTGCAGGTTGCCGCCGGACAGCTCGCGGGCCCGGGCCCCGGGGCCGGAGGCCGCGATGCGGAACTCCTCGATGGCCCGGCGCACGACCCGGTCGGCGTCGCCGAAGTCCGGGAACAGGCTCCGGCCGCCGGGCGTGGTGAGCAGGAAATTCTCGCGCAGGGTCAGGTCCGGCGCCGTGGCCTGGCCGTGCCGGTCCTCGGGCACGAAGGCCACCCGGCCGCGCTCCGGCGGCCAGCGCCGCGCGTCCAGCTCCCGGCCCAGGAAGGCGATCCGGCCGAACGCGGGCGGCCGCACCCCGCCCAGGGCCTGGGCCAAGGCCTCCAGGCCGTTGCCCGCCACGGCCGTGACCGCCACGATTTCGCCTCGCCGGGCCTCGATATCGACATCGGAGAAGGCGGGCAGCCCCTGGGCGTCCGCGCCGCACAGGCCCCGCGCGGAAAGGACCGTCTCGCCCGGCTCGCCCCGGGGCCGGACCGGAGGCGTCCCGTCCTCCCCGCCCATCATGAGCCGGGCCAGCTCGGCCGGGTCCAGGTCCGAGGCCGGGCCCAGGTTGCGGGCCACCACCCGGCCGCGCCGGAGCACCGAGACCTCGTCGGCGGCCAGGCCGATCTCCTCCAGCTTGTGGCTCACGAAGACCACGGCCCGGCCCTCGGCGGCCAGGCGGCGCAATAGGGCGTAAAGTTCGCGGATCTCCTCCGGGGCCAGCACCGAGGTGGGCTCGTCGAGGATGAGCACGCCCGCGTCGCGGGCCAGGAGCTTCAGGATTTCCACGCGCTGGCGCTCGCCCATGGAGAGGTCGTCGATGCGCCGTTCCGGGTCCACGGGGATGCCGAAGCGCTCGCCCAGGTCCCGGACCTCGCCGGGATCGAGCAGGCGGCCCAGGGCCAGGGAGAGGTTCTCGGCCACGCTCAGGGGCCCCACGAGCATGAAGCGCTGGTGCACCATGCCGATGCCCAGGCGCAGGGAGCGGGCCGGGGAGTCCAGGCGCACCGGGACCCCGCGCAGGAGGATGGTCCCGGCGTCCGGGCGGCGGCTCCCGGCCAGCATGCCCATGAGCGTGCTCTTGCCCGCCCCGTTCTCGCCCAGCAGGGCGTGGACCCGGCCCGCGTACAGGTCCAGGTCCACGGCGTCGTTGGCCGTGAACGGCCCGAAGCGCTTGGTCAGGCCCCGGCAGGCGAGAAGCGGCGTGTCATGCGGCATGGCGAAAAAAAGGGGGACCGGAAGCCGGTCCCCCGGTTGCGCGTCGGAACGCTAGTTCGGCAGCTTGCCGCCGACGCCCTTGACGAACCACTGCATGGTCAGCAGCTCCTTGTCCGGGGCCTTCTGGCCCTTGGCCACGCGTTCCTTGCCGGACTGGTCCACGATCGGACCGGCGAAGGACTCGTCCTGGCCCTTCTCCATCCGGGCGGCCACGGCCTGGACCTTGTCGCGCACGGCCTGGGGCACGGCCTCGCCGAAGGGCGAGAGGCCCACGACGCCGTCTTCCATGCCGCCGAAATACTCCACCGGCTTCCAGGTTCCGTCCAGGACCTTGCGGACCTGATCCACGTAGACCCGGCCCCAGTGGAAGACCGTGGAGACCAGGGCGCAGCCCGCGCCGTAACGGGCCACGTCGTCGCAGTAGCCGACGGCGGCGACGCCCTTGGCGCAGGCGGCCTTGGCGCTGTCGGGGGTGTCGGCCATCTGGCGGATGAGGTCGTGGCCGCGTCCCGCCAGGGTCTCGGCCAGGGTGGTCTCGTTGACCGGGTCGCGCCAGGCCTTGAGCCAGACCACGGTGTTCACCTTGGCCGGGTCGTGGGCGGCCTTGGCCTCGTCCAGGCCGCGCAGCAGGCCCAGGGTGAAGGCGTTGATCCCGCGCACCACCTCGGGGATGGGCTGGGTGGCCACGGTGCCCACGTTCTTGTAGCCCATGAGTCCGGCCATGTAGCCCGCCAGGTACTCGGTCTGCTCGATGCGGATCATGTAGGTGCCCATGTTCGGCCGGGTCTTGTAGCCCGAGCAGTGCATGAAGCGGACCTTGGGGAACTCCCCGGCGACCTTGTACATGGCGTCCATGTGCGTGAAGGTGGTGCCGAAGACGATGTCGCAGCCCTGCTGGGCGTAGGAGCGGATGACCCGCTCGGAGTCGGCCGGGCTCATGACGTTCTCGGTGTAGGAGACCTCCACCTTGTCGCCCAGCTCCTTCTTGAGCTGCTCGATGCCCGCGTGGTGGCTGGCGGTCCAGCCCTGGTCGTTGATCGTCTCCAGCAGCACGAAGGCCACCCGGACCTTGTTTCCCGCGAACGCGGCCGATGCGGCCAGCAGCACCAGCGCGACGGCCAACGCCGCCATGAGGATTCTCTTCATCTCCCTCGCTCCTTGTTTGTCCACGCGGCGGATGTTCCCGCGCCCACTCCACCGACGGGCATACCCGATATTTCTCCGTCCCGCAAAGCCCTGGCATCCCAACGGGATGCGCTCCGAAATCAGCCGGTGCGCCGGGGCGTGGGGGGCGTGATTCCCGATCGTTTTCTTGCTACTTGGGCCGTCCTGCGACATACTGCCCGCGCGACGAACCCGGGCAGGCCGTCCGTCCCTCCCGGAGGGGCGTGTGATATCCCAGCAACCCGAACCCTGGAGAGCATGATGAAACGCATCCTTTCCCTGATTCTCGCCGCCGCCCTGCTGGTCTCCTTCGCGGGAGCCGCCTCGGCCAAGAAGCTCATCGTGGCCACGGACACGAACTTCCCGCCCTTCGAGTTCAAGGATCCGGCCTCGGGCAAGCACACCGGCTTCGACGTGGAGCTGTGGGACGCCATCGCCAAGAAGATCGGCGCGGAGTACGACCTCCAGCCCATGGACTTCAACGGCATCATCCCCGGCCTGCAGTCCGGCCAGATCGACGTGGGCATCGCGGGCATGACCATCAAGCCCGAGCGCGCCAAGGTCGTGGACTTCTCCGATCCCTACTACAACGCGGGCCTGCTCATCCTGGTCAAGAGCGACAACAAGGACGTCAAGGACGTGAAGAGCCTGGCCGGCAAGGTCGTCTCCACGAAGCTCGGCACCACCAGCGAGGACTTCGTGAAGAAGGAGGCCGGAGCCAAGGACGTGAAGCTCTTCCCGAACAACGACGCCATGTTCATGGAGCTGCTCTCCGGCGGCGCCGACGCCGTGGTCTTCGACTCCCCGGTGGTTTCCGACTTCATGCGCACCGCGGGCAAGGGCCAGGTCAAGGTGGTCGGCCCCCTGTACCAGGGCCAGTCCTACGGCATCGCCTTCCCCAAGGGCAGCGACCTGAAGGCCAAGGCCGACAAGGCCCTCAAGGAACTCAAGGACAGCGGCGCCTACCGCACCCTGTACGTGAAGTGGTTCGGCACGGAGCCGAAGTAGTCCCCCAACGCCTTCCCCGACGGAGGCCCGGGCCCGCGCTCGGGCCTCCGTTCCGCCTTGAGACGAGGTTCCCATGGCCTTTCAGTTTGAACCCGCTGTCATCCTTGAGACGCTTCCCATGCTCATGCGCGGCCTGAAGTTCACCGTGCTCATCACGGTGGGCGGCCTGGCCCTGGGCTTTCTCCTGGGGGCCCTGTTCGGGCTCATGAAGCTGGCCCGCTCCCGCTGGCCCCGAAGGTTCGCCGGGGCCTACATCGAAACCATCCGGGGCACGCCCATGCTCGTGCAGGCCATGTTCCTGTACTACGGCGTGCCCATGGCCCTGGGCGTCCGCATCCACCCCCTGCTGGCGGGCATCATGGTCATCGCGGTCAACTCCGGGGCCTACATCGCGGAAATCGTGCGCGGGGCCATCCAGTCCATCCACGTGGGCCAGAGCGAGGCCGGACGCTCCATCGGGCTCACCGGCTTCCAGACCATGCGCTACATCATCTGGCCCCAGGCCTTCCGGCGCATGATCCCGCCCCTGGGCAACCAGTTCATCATCAGCCTCAAGGACACCTCCCTGCTCATGGTCATCGGCGTGGGCGAGCTGCTGCGCACCGGACAGGAGATCGTGGCCGTGAATTTTCGGGCCTTCGAGGTCTACATGGCCGTGGCCCTGGTCTACCTCGTCATGACCCTGAGCATCGCCGAGGGCCTCAAGAGGCTGGAGCGTCGCCTGCACATTCTTTAAGGACCGCGAAATGATACGCATCACGAACCTGCACAAGCGCTTCGGCGACCTGGAAGTCCTCAAGGGCATCAACCTGCACGTCCGGCCCGGCGAGGTGGTCTGCATCATCGGCCCCTCGGGCTCGGGCAAGTCCACGGCCCTGCGCTGCATCAACCGCCTGGAGGAGCCCTCCGGCGGGAACATCGTGGTGGACGGCCACGACATCATGGACCCGGCCACGGACATCAACATGGTCCGCAGCGAGGCGGTCATGGTCTTCCAGCAGTTCAACCTCTTTCCGCACATGAGCGTGCTGGAGAACGTGACCATCGGCCCGGTCAAGGTGCGCGGCATGGCCCGCGCCAAGGCCGAGGACCTGGGCCGCGACCTGCTCGGCAAGGTCGGACTGGCCGGCAAGGCCGGAGCCTTCCCGGACCAGCTCTCCGGCGGCCAGAAGCAGCGCGTGGCCATCGCCCGGGCGCTCTCCCTGCGGCCCAAGGTGATCCTCTTCGACGAGCCCACCTCGGCCCTGGACCCGGAGCTGGTGGGCGAGGTGCTGGAGGTCATGAAGCAGCTGGCCCGCGAGGGCATGACCATGGTGGTCGTGACCCACGAGATGGGCTTCGCCCGCGAGGTGGCCGACCGCGTGCTGTTCATCGACGAGGGCCGCATCCAGGAGGAGGGCCCGGCCAAGGAGTTCTTCACCAGCCCGAGGAACCCCCGCCTGCGCGACTTCCTGGGCAAGGTCATCCCGCACTGAGCACAGGGCCCGGCCACGCCGGGCCTTTTCCTTTCCCCACGCCGCGCCTCCCGGGCCCCACTTCCCGCTTGCGCGCCCTTTCTCCCGTGGATAGAGTGCCTTACCATTCAGAGGCCCGGCGCGACGGGCCGGAACCTTCAGCAAGAGAGGCCCGCATGGGTTTCAGCCTCAAGGACATCCTCCACGGCAACGCCCGCCAGTTCCTGCGCCTGGAGACCGATCCCGGCCTGGGCTGCACCGAACCGGCGGCCATCGGACTCTGCGCCGCCACCGCCGCCGCCCTGCTCCCCCCGGGCTCGGCCATCGAGTCGGTGCGGGTGGAGACCGACCCGAACATCTACAAGAACGCCATGGGCGTCATCGTGCCCAACTCCGGCTCCGAGGCCGGGGTGGGCCTGGCGGCGGCCATGGGCGCGACCGCCGGGGACCCGGCGAAAAAGCTCCAGGTCTTCGCCGACGTGGCCCCCGAGGGCCTGGAGCGGGCCAAGGCCCTGCTCCGCGCGGGCAAGGTCCAGGCGGGCATCGCCCCGGATGTCCAGGGCCTGTTCGTCAAGGTCACGCTGACCTCCGGCGGCCACGAGGCCACGGCCACGGTGGCCGGACGCCATGACCGGGTGGTGGCCCGCGGCCTGGACGGCAAGGAGCTGGGCGGAGACAGCGCCTGCGACGGCGCCGGCGCGCCCGAGGGCAACCTGGAGGCGCTGGAGCAGTGGCTCCTGGGCCTGACCCTGGCGGAGCTGGTGGACCTGGTGGACGAGATGGACGCCTCGGACCTGAACTACATCCGCGAGGGCCTGGCCCTGAACGAGGCCCTGGTGGAGTACGGCCTGGCCCACGGGCCGGGCATCGGCGTGGGCCGCACCCAGCTCGGGCTCCTGCGCCAGGGCCTGCTCAAGAAGGACGTCTGCGTCTGGGCCGGAATCCGCACGGCCTCGGGCATCGACTCGCGCATGGGCGGCGTGCCGCTGCCCGCCATGACCCTGGCGGGCTCGGGCAACCAGTGCATCGCCTCGGGCATCCCCGTGGCCACGGCCGTCGAGTTCGCCGCCGTGGAGGACAAGGACCTCATGCCCCGGGCGGTCATGCTCAGCTACCTCGTGACCTGCTCCATCAAGGCCGGAGTCGGCCGCCTCTCGGCCCTCTGCGGCAGCGGCGTGGCCGGTGGCGCGGGCGTGGCGGCGGCCACGGCCTACCTCTTCGGCGGCACGGTGGAGAAGATCGGCGGGGCGGTGAAGAACCACATCGCCTGCGCCTGCCCGGTGGCCTGCGACGGAGCCAAGACGAGCTGCGCCCTGAAGGTCGGGGAGCTGGCCGCCTCGGCCGTGAAGAGCGGCCTCCTGGCCCTGGCCGGCTGCATCGTCCGGGGCACGGACGGCGTGGTGGACCCGAGCGCCGAGCAGACCATGCGCAACCTGGGGTTGGTGGCCCGCAAGGGCCTGACCGGGCTCGACCCGGTGATCCTGGACATCATGCTCAACAAGAAGCTCTAGGGGAGCCGCATGGCCGCGACCACCGGCAAGGCCTCCGTGCCGACCATGTCCCTGCTCGTCACGGGCAACCTCCTGGGCGCGGGCATCCTGGCCCTGCCCGTGAACCTGGGCCCGGCGGGCATGATCCCGGCCGCCGCGGGCATCGTCCTGGTCTGGGCCATCATGCTGGCCAGCGCCTGGATCCTGGTGGGCCAGGACGACCTCGTGCAGGGCGATTCCGGCGGCCT
This sequence comes from Desulfovibrio aminophilus, assembly GCF_023660105.1. NCBI lineage: Bacteria > Pseudomonadati > Thermodesulfobacteriota > Desulfovibrionia > Desulfovibrionales > Desulfovibrionaceae > Desulfovibrio > Desulfovibrio aminophilus. The sequence continues at coordinate 19,376 of NZ_JAMHGA010000023.1, forward strand.
GCCCTCCTTCTTCGGCGCCAAGATGGGCCCGGCGGCCAAGTGGCTGGCCGTGGCGGCGGACCTGGTGGTGTTCTACGGCGTGCTCACGGCCTACCTCACCGGCACCACCACCATCCTCACCAACCTGTTCATCCTGCCCGTGTCCAAGCCCGTGGCCACCCTGGCCTACTTCGCCGTCGTGGCCGGGCTCACCGGCTTCGGCATGAGCCTGCTGCGGCGCTGCAACACGGTCATCCTGATCTGCATGGGCCTGACCTTCTCGGCCCTGGTGGCCATGACCCTGGGCCACGTGGAGCCCGCCCGGGCCCTGCCCATGCGCTGGAGCTTCCTGCCCGCGGCCATGCCCGTGGCCCTGACGGCCTTCCTGTTCCACAACCTCATCCCGACCCTCTGCCGCGAGATGGGCGACCGCGGCGCGGCCCGCCGGGCCATCCTCTACGGCTCGCTCATCGGCCTGGCCATGAACCTGGCCTGGACCGGGGCCGTGTTCTGCTCCCTGCCCATGGAGGGCCCGGAGAGCATCTCCCTGCTCTGGGCCTACAAGGCCAACCTCCCGGCCACGGTGCCCCTGTCCCTGCTCCTGGACTCCAAGCTCTTCACGAACATCGGGCTGGTCTTCGCCATCCTGTCCATGAGCGCGGCCTTCCTGGCCAACGGCACGGCGCTCCAGGACTTCCTCCTGGACCTGACCAGCACCTGCCTGCGCACGCGCAGCAAGGTCCTCATCTGGGCCCTGGCCTTCCTGCCGCCGCTGCTGGTCTCGATCTTCTACCCGGGCATCTTCCTGACGGCCATGAACCTGGTGGGCGGGGTGGGCATCTGCCTGCTCTTCGGCGTGCTGCCGGGCTTTCTCCTGCTGCGCGGGTCCAGGGGCCCCAAGCGGATTCTGGCCGTGGTCCTGCTGCTCCTGTTCGGCGCGGTGCTCGTGTTCGAGCTGGGCCAGGAGCTGGGCCTGACCCACATCCACCCGGACGTGGAGTACTGGGCGCAGTTCACGGGCTGATCCCGCGCAACGCGGAAAAGGCCCCGGAACCCCACGACGGCGGGTTCCGGGGCCTTTTCCGTCTCCGACTCCAGGGCTCAGGCCCCGCGCAGCACCTCGGCCAGGACGGCGGCGAACTCCTCCATGACCGGGGCCAGCCCGAGGCTCACCCGGATCCAGTTGGGGAAGCGGAAGCCGGTCATGGTCCGCACCATGACGCCCCGGAGCATGAGCTTGCGGTAGAGCGCCGTGTCCGGGAACCGCGTGCGCAGCATGAGGAAATTGCCCTCCCCGCTGACGTGCTCCAGGCCCAGGTCCACGCAGGCGCGGCGCACGATCTCCCGGGCCCCGGCGACCATCTCGCGGGTGGCCCGCATGTGCCCGCCCCCGTCCTCCACGGCGGCCCGGGCCGCCTCCTGGCCCAGGGCGTTCACCGAGTAGACCACGTGGGTCCGGCGGATGAGGTCCACCACCTCCGGCGCGCCGCAAAGATAGCCCACGCGCAGGGCCGCCAGGCCGTACATCTTGGAGAAGGTGCGGAAGACCACCACGTTGGGGTGCCGCTCCAGAAGGTCCATGCCGTCCGGGAAGCCCGGGTCGTCCACGAACTCGCGGTAGGCCTCGTCCACCACCACCAGGGCCCGGCCGCCCACGGCGGCCAGGAAGCGCTCCATGCGCCCCTCGTCCCACCACGTCCCGGTGGGGTTGTTGGGGTTGCAGACGAAGAAGATCTTGGTCCGGCCGTCGGCGGCGGCCAGGAGCCCCTCGGGGTCGAAGCCCCAGTCCTTGAGCGGGGCCAGCCGGGCCTGGAAGCCCGAGAAGTCGGCCACCCACTCGTAGACCGCGAAGGTCTTGTCCGCGGTCACGATGTTGTCGCCCGGAGCGCAGAAGGCCTTGATCACGCTGGCGATGACCTCGCAGGAACCGTTGCCCACCAGGAAGCGGTCCGGGTCCTTGCCGAAGGCCCGGCCCAGGGCCTGGCGCAAAAGAAAGGAGTCGCCGCTGGGATAGATGGCCGCCCGGGCGGGCTCGAAGCCCTGGATCACGGCCCGCGACGCGGGCGGCGGCCCCAGGGCGTTCTCGTTGTTGTTCAGCCGGTGCAGGTGCGTGACGCCGTACTGCCGCGCCAGGATCGAGTCGGGACGGCTGGGAGTGTATGGCTGGAATCCCCGGACGTATTCCGGGGCCAGGTCAATGAGGCTGGGGGTCATGCTCGAAGACCGCCTCGTCGGACACGCCGGAATGGGGCAGCAGCAGGCGGGGAGTGAACCCGGCCGAGAGCAGCGCCGGGGTCATGGCCGCCTGCCAGGGCCAGGCCAGGTCGAGATAGAAGAGGATGTCCGGGATGCCCTCCCGCCGCAGGGCCTCCACGTGGCGGCCGAGATTCTCGGCCAGATCCCGGCCGCCCAGCAGGGGCCGCAACACGGCCAGCCCCCGCCGCTGGTCCAGTTCCGTGGAGAGCAGGGAGTGCTCCCGCTCCAGGCCGTCGCCCGGGTCCGGGGGCAGGAGATCGCGCATGAAGGCCAAGCGGCCGTACTCCCGCTCCAGGAAGGGCCGCAGGTCGGGATGGGCCCAGACCGCCGCGCCCTCGTCCTCGCGCAGGGAGCGGAAGAAGGCGGCCTGCTCGGCCACCTCGCCTCCGGCCGTGAAGAACAGCGAACCCAGGGGTTCGAAGAACTCGGCGGGCAGGTCGGCGGTGGGCCGTTCGCTCACGGCGCAGAGCGCCTTGGTCCGCGCCACCCGGGCCAGGAAGCCCTCGGTGAGCATGACGGCGACCTCCCGGCCGTGCGCGGGGTCCAGGACGTAGGGCCCGGAAAAGAGCACGCCCTGTCCGCCCGGGGAGCGCCAGAGCAGGAGCCCGGCCGGGCGGCCGCCCGAGTCGGCCGCGGCCAGGGCCGAATAGAGACCCGCCTCGGCCATGTCCGCCAGCCGTCCGGGGTTGAAGAAACCCTTGGGGCAGAGCCGCGCGGGATAGCGACCGGCCGCGAGCATGGCCGCGTGACGCAGCATTTCGGCGGCCGGGTCCTCCACGAGCCGGAACGGCGGAGCCAGGCGGGGCGGCTCGCGCAGCGGATCGGCGGCCGGGTACTCGCGGTCCACCTCGGCGGCGAGCATGACGTCGTCCTTGCCCGAGAGGGTCAGGCGGCAGCGGTCCGTGAAGCGCGCGGCCAGCACGAGGCCCATCTCCCCGCCGTCCCCCGGGGCCACCCCTGCGGCGTAGTTCAGCGCGCGCAGGTCCAGGTGCTCGGCCCGGAAGCGGAACTCGGCCCGCGCGGCCGGTCCCAGCCGGCGCAGGGTCAGGCGCAGGGGCTCGTCCCGGCGCGCCTCGCGGCGCAGATATTCGAAGAACTCCTCCACGGCCAGGGCCAGCCGGGGCGCCCGGGCCTCGCTCAGGCCGAAGGCCCGCCCGGCGGCCTCGGCCGCGGCCACGGCCACGGAGAGGAAGCCCGCCTCGGGCGGCAGCTCCAGGGTGAGAATCCGTTCCATGGCGGTGCTCACGGGCGTCTCCTTCAGCCGAAGGCCAGGACGAGCACGTTGGACCCGCCCCGGCGCTCGTAGCGCGCGTGCGAGGTCACGGTCTTGATGAAGAACACCCCGAGCCCGCCGGGCATGCGCTCGTCCAGCCCGGCGTCCAGGTCCGGCGCGGCGGCCTCGGACAGGGGGTCGTAGGCCCCGCCCCAGTCCGTGACGCTCAGGGCGAAGGCCCCGGGCTCGCCGGACAGGGGGCAGGCCACCTCCACCTCGCCCCGGCCCTCGGGGTAGGCGTAGTGGAAGATGTTCACCAGGGCCTCCTCCAGGGCCAGCTCCACCTTGGAGAGGGCCTCCGGGGGCAGGAGTCCGGCCGCGCGGGCGACCACGAAGGCGCGCAGCGGCTCCAGGCTCTCCATCCGGGCGGGCAGCCGCAGGGCTTGGGTGCCGCCGGTGAGGTCGCGCACCTCGCCGCCCTGGAAGCGCAGGGCCAGCATGGTGATGTCGTCGGACTGCTCGGCCCCGCCGGTGAAGGCGGCCACCGAGACGCCCACGGCGTCGATGACCTCCCGGGCGGGACGGCCGGAGAGCCCGGCCAGGGTCTGGAGCAGCCGATCCTCGCCGTAGAGCTCCTCGGCCCCGTTCATGGCCTCGGTGACGCCGTCGGTGTAGACGAAGAGCGTGTCCCCGGGGTTCATGACGAAGCGTTCCGTGGTGTAGCGCATGCCGGGCATGGCCCCGGCCACGGGCTCGCGCAGCACGGGCAGGAAGGCCGTCGCGCCCCCGGCCCGGGTGAACACCGGCGGGTTGTGCCCGGCCGAGGCCCACTCCACCTCGCCGGTGCGGAAGTTCAGGACCGCGCAGAAGATGGTCACGAACATGCAGGAGTCGTTTTCCTCGGCCAGGTCGTCGTTGACCTTGGAAAGGATCTCGCCCGGGGTGTGGACCTGGTCGGCCACGGCCTTCATGAGGGTCTTGGCCACGGCCATGAAGAACGCCGCCGGGACGCCCTTGCCCGAGACGTCGCCCACCAGGAAGCAGAAGCGGTCCTGGCCCAGGAGGAAGAAGTCGTAGAAGTCGCCGCCCACCTCGCGGGCCGGGACGATGCCCGCGAAGATGTCGAACTGGGTGTGCTCCGGGAAGGGCGGGAAGATCTTCGGCAGGATGCCCATCTGGATGTCGTGGGCGATGCGCAGCTCGCTCTCGATGCGCTCCTTGGCCGCCGTGGTGCGGGTCAGGTCGCGGATGTGCTCCTTGAGCGAGGCGGTCATGTTGCCGAAGGCCCGGGTCAGGTCGCGCACCTCGTCGTTGCGCTTGACCTCGGGCAAGGCCGCGTCCAGGTTCCCGGCCGCGATCTCCCCGGCGGCATGGGAGAGCCGCCGCAGGGGCTTGGTGATGGAGCCCGCGATGATCCCGGCCAGGGCGGCCAGGGCCAGGAAGCCCGCCACGCCCAGGCCCGTGGTCACGGCCGTCATGAGCCGCACGTCGGCCAGCAGCTCGTCGCGGGGGTAGAATGCGCCCAGGGACCAGCCGCTGCTGGGCAGGGGGGCGTAGAAGAGGAATCCCGCGCGGCCGGAGGTGGGGCTCACGGCCTCCACGAAGCGCGAGCCGCCCCGGATCATGTCCCGGCCGATGGCCCGCAGCTGTTCGTCGTGCTTCTCCTCGGCCAGGGTGAAGATGGTCTCGTTGAGCACCAGGTTCAGGTCCGGGTGGGTCACGTAGACCCCGCTCTGGGAGACCAGGAAGGCGTAGCCGGTCTCCAGGACGCGGACCTCGGAGACGATCCGCCGCAGCCACTCCAGGGACACGTCCACCGTGACCACGCCGGTGAAGCGGCGCTCGCCCTCCGCCTCGCGCCAGAAGGGCACGGAATAGGTGGTCATGAGGATGTTGCCGCCGCCCTCGTCGTAATAGGGCTCGGTCCAGATCGGCCGCTTCAGCTCCCGGGGGAGCTGGTACCAGTCCTGGTAGAAATAGCGGTAGGCGGCCCCGCCGAGCATGGTCTCGCGGACGTCGGCCCCGTCGCGGTAGAGATAGGGTGCGTAGTACAGGCTTTTGGCGTCGAAGGCGTAGGGCTCGAAGGCCACGGCCGTGGCGTAGACCTCGGGCGTGTCGGCCAGGATGCGGCGGCCCAGGCGCAGGATTTCCTGCTTGGACAGGGGCGCGTTCTCCAGGGCGTAGGCAGTGCTCCAGGGCACCTTCTGCAGGGTGGAGAGCACGGACTCGATGCGGTTCACCGTGGCCTGGGCCTGGTTGCGCGCGTTCTCCTCCACCTTGGCCAGGATGATGTCCCGGCAGACCTTGTAGGTGTAGGCCGAAACCCCGCCCAGGACAGCGGCCGCGCCGAGCAGCACGAGCAGGGCCAGCCGGGGGGCGATGCCGCCGAGTCTCATGGCGTGGCCTCCCGCGCGAAGCGCTCATAGGTGGGTGCGAAGGGGATATGGCCCTGCTCCAGGAGCGCCGAGGCCATGCGCTGGTAACCCAGCCGGTCCAGCCTGCCCATTCGGGACAGGCCGTCGTCCCGGCGGTTCCCGGCGGGCATGACGATGTCGCGCATGCGCGCGAGCATCCAGCGCTGGTGCGCGCGGCAGGCCGGAATCCGGGCCTCGCGCATGTGCGCGAGCACGATGTCCAGGGCCTCCTCGGGGTTGTCGAAGGCGTAGCGCCAGCCCCGCAGGGTGGCCGCGACCACGGCCCGGCACATCTCCGGGTCCTCGTCCCAGGTGGTCTGCAGGCAGTAGATGCCGTCTTCCGGGAAATTCAGCTCGTAGTCCGCGAAGGAGAACACCGTCAGCTCCGAAGGGTCCAGCCCGGAGGCCAGGAGCGTGTGGTATTCGTTGTACCACATGGCCGAGAGGGCGGTCACGCCGCCGCGCAGGAAGAGGTTCACGGTGCCGCCCTGGGGCGCCAGCTCGGGGGCGATGCCCAGGCGCTGGAACAGGGCCTGGGGCTGGAGCTGGAACTCGTTGTCCCAGAGGCTCACGCGTTTGCCGTCCAGGTCGCGGGGCGAGGTGATGCCGGAGTCCTTGCGGGCCACGATCATGAGCGCCGAACGCTGGACGATCTGGGCCAGATGCACGATGGGCATGCCCTCGGCGCGGCGCTGGATGCCGGTGGCCAGGAACATGGTGGCGAACTCCACCTCGCCCTCGGCCAGTTCGCGCGACGCCAGGGTGTCCGGGCCCCCGGCCCGGATCTCCAGGTCCACCCCGGCCTCGCGGTAGAAGCCCTTTTCCCGGGCCACGTAATAGCCCGCGAACTGGGCCTGGGGCAGCCATTGCAGGAGCAGCGTGGCCTGCTTCAGGGCCAGCGCGCGGCCCGGCAGGCAGAGAACCAGGGCCAGGGCCAGCAGCGCGGCCGGACCGGAGAACCGGCGTCTGTGCGTGGAATCGTTCAGCATCCTGCCCGTCTTCGTACACGCAAGGGGCGTGTGCTGTCCACAGAGGCCGCGCGTTCTCCGGGGATCAGCCCGCCTGGGCCGGAGCCCCGGCCCCGTTCACGGTCCCGGCCGCGCCCTGGGGCGCGCTGTCCAGGGCCAGCTCCTGCAGCTCCTCCAGATACTTGCGCGAGTAGTCCAGATAGAAGGCCAGGGCCTTGGAGAAGTCCTTGCCCACCAGCCCGTCCAGGAAGAGCTGGCTGATCTCCCGGGCCTCCAGCAACACGTACTGGGAGAGGATGAAGACCTTGCGCTCCTCCTGGGTCATCTCCCGCAGACAATGCCGGAGCACGGCCTTGGCCCGGGGCTGATACCACCAGAAGTAGAGCAGGTCCAGGGCGTTGACCGCCACGATCTTGTCGAAGTCCCGGCCCTCGGAGGCGATGGCGGAGAGGAACTCCCGGGGCGACTCGAGCATGCGCAGCACGTCCTGGCGCGGGAAGAGCATCTCCAGCCGGGCATAGACCTTGAATATCTGCTCGATCTTGCCGGTGTAGTCCCAGCGGCGCATGCGCATGTTCTGGCCCCGGTCGGCCAGGCCCTCGATGACGGCGGCCACGGTGTCCGAGGAGAGCTTGGAGATGATCGCGGCCCACTGCTGGAGGATGGCGTGGACCCCGGCCACGCCGGCCCAGCCCAGGACGCAGCCGGCCACGTCGTTAAGGCCCAGGGCCACGGGGATGGCCAGGGCCGTGCGGAAGAGGTTGCCGATGACCGCAGTCTTCGGCAGGCCCCGGTGGATGTTGTGGGAGATGATGTACAGGGTGTTGACCACGTTGATCCAGGTGTAGAGCAGCACCGGGTTGGTCTCGGCGTTGATGCCGAAGAGATCGTCCAGGAGCCAGACCTTCACGACCACGTCCAGCAGCGGCACGGAAATGCCGGTGTAGAGCAGCGAGTCGGCCACCCGCTCCCAACTCACATAGTCCCTCCAGCGCAGCAGCGGGGAGCGGCGGAAGCCGCCCGAGCCGAGCACGGCCTGGATGACGTTGCGCACGCCGGTGATGGCGAACCAGATGAAGGCCCCGCCGTAGGCCAGCAGCCACCAGTCCTGGGAGAGGACGAAGCTCAGGAAGGCGGGCACGAAGCCGAGAAATATCTTGAGCGCGTTCTTGAGCCAGCTGTTCAGGTAACGCAGCGGAATGGCCCGGTGGGACTCCGCCGACTCACAGGGATTGTAGGCCGAGGGCGGGTCTTTCTGCACCCCGCCCAGGGTATGGATGTTGCTCTCTTCCGGCCGGGAGGCGATGAAGTCGCGGATGACCCAGTCGCGGCTGATCCGGCTGAAGATCAGGCGCCCGCCCGGCAGGCGGTTGATGAACGCCAGCGCGCGGCGCAGCGCCGGTCCGACATCCTCCCTGGGACAGACGGTTTCACGCAGGAGGGCCTTGGCCCGCACGGGGATGCGCCGCCGGGTGGAGCGGCCGGAGTCCAGGGCCCTCTGTCCCCTGGGCGGCAGGGTTTCGCGGACCACGTACCCCATGCCGTGCAGCCGGTGGGACTGGCCCGTGGAGTCGGTGCCCACGCGCGACATGAGCGGGGTGTGCTTGTAGTAGGACTGGAATCCGGGAATGTCGCAGAGGATGCGCTCCAGCACGCGCACGCGCTCGGCCGCGTCCGGCGCGTCCGAGGTCTCGGCCTTGCGGATGACGCCCTGGATGAAACGCTTCAGGCGCACCACGTTCTGGGAATTGATGGCCGCCTGGAGTTCCAGGATGCGCTCGTTGTCCGCGGCCTTGCCCGTGGCGCAGTCCTTGAGGTTGAAGACCTCCAGATGGGTCACGCGTCCCTGGCAGCCGTAGAGGATCTCCAGCACGTCCTCGGCGCGCAGGCGGGATAGGCTCAGGATGACGCGGAAGCCCGCGTGCAGCTGGGTCAGGCCCTCGGCCAGCTCGGCGGGCCCCAGGGTCAGGAGCCAGGGCACCTCCGGCCCGTCGGCCGGCACGTTGGGATCGGGCAGGCCCGGGTTGCGGCCGGGCTCCAGGTAGGCCTCGATGATCGATTCCGGGGTCTGGTCGTTCATGTCCCGCACGAGGTCGTCGAGCCTGCGGCGTTCCTCGGTATCCGGCAGGGCGCAATAGGCCGAGAGCCGCTCGGCCCGCTCGGCGAAGAGCGGGGCCACGGCGTCGTGGATGAACTTGCCCAGGTGCAGGAGGGAGGCCTGGCCCGTGCCGATGGAGGCCAGGAAGTCTTCCTTCTCCAGGGGCTCCAGCCGGATGCCGAAGCGCTCGTTGAGGACCAGGCGGTGGACCGAGTTGAAGGCCTCGAAGACACGCATGACGTAGCGCTGGTGGTACTGGGAGACCTTCTGGCCCTCGGCCATGAAGGCGGCCACCTGGGGATCGTCCAGGAAGCGCAGGTATTCCTGGGTGTCGGTGTTCTCGCGCGAGGACAGGACGAGCTTCAGGTAGCGGCCCCGGAAGCGCGGCGAAAACTCGATGCCGATGCGCACGGTCATGCCCATGATGGCGGCGGCTTCGAGGAGCTCCTCGGCCACCTCCTTGGTCACATAGTTGTAGTAGATGACCGTGAGCCGCCGGATGCCCTTGATCCAGGCGTCCATGATGAGGTGGGTGGCGGACTTGCGGCCCTTGGTGTTGGCGTCGTGGACGTGGTCGTCGAAGGCGACCTGGTTCCACTCCTCGGGCATCTCGATGAGATGGTACTTGCGGAGTTGAGCCCGGATCACCCGGGGCTTGCCCGTGGCCGAGACGCGGAAGTCGCGGGCCAGCTTGAGCTGGGCCACGTGGCCGCCCTTGCCGCGCACGAGCTCCTTCATGATCTGCAGGAGCACGCGGGCGGTGTTGCGCCGCAAACTGCTGGTGGCCGTGGTCAGGACCTCGTCGCGCAGGGTGCGCAGGGCGTCCAGGCGGTCCTCGGTGCGGCCGGTCTCCAGGGAGCCGAGCAGGTGCACGACCGCGTAGGCCACGCGCAGGCCCTTGGTGGCGGCCATTTCCTTGATGCCGTGGGGGTGGAGATAGGAGGACAGGAGCTTTTTGAGGCTCGGGTAGTCCTTGCGGCTCAACACGTCGTTGACGATGTTGAGCAGGTCGAAATCCCGCGTGTCGAAGTACCCGCGGGGAAGCTTGTGGAACTGCCCCGAATCCATGCGCGAAAGCCCGCCCCTCTTCCGGCCGGAAGGCCGCGCCGGACCAGCCTCCGCCGCGACGCCCCCCCGGAGAACGAAATCCAACGCCACGGCATGGCGGCGTTCTTTTTTTCACAACCTCCGCATCTTTTGCCTTGCTGTCAAGCCAAAAAGAGCGCCAACCCATCCTCTCGACGGGAAAAAACGCCCTCGGGAGGCTGGAACGGGCCCTATTCGGCCCCGCCGGCCTCGCGCGCCCGCCCGAAGAAACGGTCCAGCACGCGCTGCAGGCGATCCAGGTAGATGTAGTACACCGGGGTCAGATAGAGGGTCAGGAGCTGGGACACGATCAGGCCGCCGACCACGGCCAGACCCAGGGGCCGCCGGGACTCGGCGCCCGCGCCGAAGCCGATGGCGATGGGCAGGGTGCCCATGAGCGCGGCCATGGTGGTCATCATGATCGGCCGGAAGCGCACCAGCGCGCCCTCGAAGATGGACTGCTCCGCGCCCTTGCCCTCCTTGCGCTCGGCCTCCACCGCGAAGTCGATCATCATGATCGCGTTCTTCTTCACGATGCCGATGAGCATGATGATGCCCACGAAGCCGTAGATGTCCAGGTCCAGGCGGAAGAGCAGCAGGGTCAGCAGCGCGCCCACGCCCGCGGCCGGCAGGCCGGAGAGGATGGTCAGGGGGTGGATGAAGCTCTCGTAGAGCACGCCGAGCACGATGTAGATGACGATGATGGAGAGGACGACCAGGGCCAGCAGGCCCTTGAACGAGGACTGGAAGGCCTGGGCCGTGCCCTGGAAGCTCGTGGCGAAGGTGCCGGGCAGCATCTCCGCGGCCAGGCCCTGGACCCGGGGCATGGCGTCGCCCAGGGACAGGCCGGGAGCCAGGTTGAAGGACACGGTCACGGAGGGCATCTGGCCGGTGTGGTTGATGGACTGCGGCCCGACCCCCACGCCCACCTTGGTCAGGGCGTCCAGCGGGACCAGCGCCCCGCTCTTGCCGCGGATGTAGAGCAGCGAGAGGGCCGCCGGGTCGGCCTGGTACTTCGGCAGAAGCTCCATCTGCACCGGGTAGTCGTTGGTGCTGGCGTAGATGGTCGAGACTTCCCGCGTGCTGAAGGCCGAGGACAGGGCGTCCTCGATCTGGAAGGCCGTGACGCCCAGGGCCGCGGCCCGGTCGCGGTCGATGTCCAGGGTGACCTCGGGGTTGGAGATCTCCAGGTCGCTGCTCACGTCCTGCAGGCCGGGGATGTCGTGCATGCGGGCCTCGAAGGCCGCCGCGTACTGGTAGAGCTCCTCGGTGTCGGGGTTCTGGAGCGTGAACTGGTAGAGGCCGCGGGAGGAGCGGCCGCCCACGTTGATGGACGGAGGCACCACGAGCATGACCCGCAGGCCGGAGATGGCCGCGAGCTTGCCGCGCATGGACTGCACGAACTGCTGGGCCGAGAGGGGCCGCTTGCCGCGCGGCTTGAGCCGGATGATCACGCGGCCGTTGTTGCCCGAGGCGTTGGGGCCGCCCGCGCCCACCAGGGTGGTGTAGCTGTCCACGTTGGGATCCGCCCGGAGCATGTCGTTGACGAGCTTGTGCCGGGCCACCATCTCCTCGTAGGACACGCCCTGCTCGGCCAGGGTCGAGCCCATGACCTGGCCGGTGTCCTCGGAGGGCAGGAAGCCCTTGGGCGTGACGGCGAAGAGCCAGGCCGTGAGGGCCAGCAGGCCCAGGGAGGCGTAGAGGGTCAGGCGGCGACGGCGGATCACGGAGCGCAGGGTCCGCTCATAGAAGGCCAGGGAGCGGTCGAAGAAGCGCTCGGAGAAATCGAAGAGGCGGCTCCTGGGCTTCTCGGCCTCGCCCGCGTGGTGTGCCTTGAGGCCCAGGGAGCAGAGCATGGGCGTGAGGCTCAGGGAGACGAAGCCGGAGATGAGGATGGCGGCCATGATGGTCACGGAGAATTCGTGGAACAGGCGGCCCACCACTCCGCCCATGAAGAACACCGGGATGAAGACCGCGGCCAGGGAGATGGTCATGGACAGGATGGTGAAGCTGATCTCCCGGGAGCCGTCGATGGCCGCCCGCAGGGGGCTTTTGCCCATCTCCAGGTGGCGGACGATGTTCTCCAGCATGACGATGGCGTCGTCCACCACGAAGCCCACGGAGAGCGTCAGGGACATGAGCGAGATGTTGTTCAGCGAGAAGCCCATGACCTGCATGACCGCGAAGGTGCCCACGATGGACATGGGCAGGGCCAGGGAGGGGATGACCGTGGCCCTCAGGTTGCGCAGGAAGAGGAAGATGACCAGGATGACCAGGCAGACCGTGAGCAGAAGGGTGAACTTCACGTCCGACACCGAGTCCCGGATGGACTCGGAGCGGTCGTAGAGCACGTCGATCTTCACCGCCTCCGGCATCTGGGCCCGGACCTTGGGCATGAGCTCCTTGATCTCGTCCACCAGGGCCACCGTGTTCGTCCCGGGCTGGCGCTGCACGGCCAGCACGAAGGCGGGCACGCCGTTGTACCAGTTGCCGCGCTTGGAGCTCTCCACGCTGTCGGAGACCAGGGCCACGTCCTGGAGCCGCACGGGCGAGCCGTTGCGGTAGGCCACGATGAGCGGGCGGTAGCCCTCGGCGCGCATGATCTGGCCCTCGGAGCGCACGGTGTAGGCCCGGCTGACCCCCTCCATGACGCCGGTGGGCAGGTTCACGTTGGCCTTGGACACGGCGTCGGCCAGCTCGTCGATGCCGATCCGGCGGCTGGCCAGGGCCTCGGGGTCCACCTGGATGCGCACGGCGTACTTGGCCGAGCCGTAGATGTTCACCAGGGCCACGCCGTTGATCGACGAGATGCGCTGGGCCATGAGCGTGTCGGCGTACTCGTTGAGCTGCCACCTCGGCATGGTGTCCGAGGACACGGCCAGGTAGTAGATCGGCTGGTCCGCCGGGTTGACCTTGCGCATGTAGGGCGGCGTGGTCATGTTGTCGGGCAGCTTGCGGGTGGCCACGGAGATGGCCGACTGCACGTCCAGGGCCGCGCCGTCCAGGTCGCGTTCGAGGTTGAACTGCAGGGTGATCCTGGTGGTGCCGAGGGTGTTGGCCGAACTCATGGAGTCCAGGCCCGCGATGGTCGAGAACTCGCGCTCCAGGGGCGCGGCCACCGAGGAGGCCATGGTCTCGGGCGAGGCCCCGGAAAGCTGGGCCGTGACCTGGATGGTGGGGAAGTCCACGTTCGGCAGGTCGGACACCGGCAGGGACCGGTAGGCCATGGCGCCGAAGATGAGGATGCCGAACATGACCAGGAGGGTCATGACCGGCCGCTCGATGAACAGCCGGGAGAGGTTCACGGCTTGGCCCCTTCGCCGCCGGCCGGGGCCGGGCCGGGCTTGGCCGCCTGCACCGGGGCGCCGGGCACCAGGCGGATCTGGCCCTCGGTGACCACGGTCTCCCCGCCCTCCAGGCCGGACTCGATGATCGTCAGGCCGTCCTCGATGGTTCCGGCGGTCACGGGCCGCAGTTCGGCCGTGTTCTGGGCGGTCACCACGTAGACATACTGCCCCTTGTTCCCGGCCTGCACGGCCCGGGACGGAACCACCACCACGCCCTCGCGGGCGGTGAGCCCCAGGGTCGCGCGCACGAACTGGCCGGGCCAGAGCAGAAGCTTCTCGTTGGCGAAGGAGGCCTTGAGCTTGATGGTGCCGGTGGTCTTGTCCACGGTGTTGTCCAGGGAGGCCAGCACGCCGGACTCCAGGAGCGAGCCGTCCGAGGACGAGGCGGCCTCCACGGGCAGGGAGCCCTCGCCCATGCGGCGGAGGATGGCCGTGACGTGCTGCTCGGGCACGGAGAAGGTCACGTAGATCGGCTTCAGCTGGTTGATCACGGCCAGGTCGCGGTCGTCGTTGGCCTTGATGACGTTGCCCTGGGTGACCAGGATGTGGCCCACGCGGCCGTCGATGGGCGAGGAGATCAGGGTGTAGGAGAGGTCCAGCTCCCGGCTCTCCAGCTCGGCCTGGTCCACGCGCAGGGTGGCGGCCAGGGACTTGGCGTTGGCCTCGGTCTGGTCGTACTGCTCCCGGCTGATGACGCTCTTCTCGATGAGCCCGGAATAGCGGCGCAGGTCGTCGCTGGCCTTCTTGAGCAGGACCTGATCCCGGTCCAGCTTGGCCCTGGCCTCGCGCACGGCGGCCTCATAGGGCCGGGGGTCGATGCGGAAGAGCGCGTCGCCCTGGCGCACGTCCTGGCCGTCATGCACGAACTGCTCCAGGATCTGGCCGCCCAGGCGGGCCTTGATGGCCACCGAGGCGTAGGCCTCCACCGTGCCCACGGCCTTGAGGACCACGGGCATGGTGCGCTTCTCGGCCGTGGCCACGGAGACCGGAACGGCCTTCTTGCCCTTGTTCTCGCCCCCGCCGCAGCCGGACAGCAGAAGCAGGAGCGAGAGGACCGGAAGCAGGAAGCGGAACGGGAGACGGGCCGCGCGCGGCGACCTCGCGAGGGGCGTGGGGGTGGTCACGGTCGTCCTCCCGCGCGGTCGGCGCGGCGGTAATTTGCAACGGCTGACAGGGAAAAGGCCAGGATGTGGTCCGCCAGCTCCTCCAGGCCCTGGCGGTCGAAGCGGAGCGAGGGGTGGATGCGCCGGACCACCTCGCGGGAACGGAAGAAATGCTGGCATTGGGCCGCGACGCTCAGGCCGCAGAAGAGCACGGCGCGGTCGTCCAGATCCGGCCCGCCCACCTCGCGGACCATCTCCTGCAGGAGGTCGGACATGGGGCGGATGGCGCGCCGGACGAGCTCGTCCAGGGCCTCGGTGGGCTCGAACATCTCGCGGGTCATGAGCCTGCCGAACCAGGAGCCCCGGCCCTCGCCGTGGAAGCGGAAGATGAAGGAGCGGATGAAGGCCCGCAGGCGCTCCTCGGGCGGATGGTCCGGGCCGGGATCGGGCGGGTGGTCGCGGATGCTCTCCTCGAAGGCCGCCTGCAGGACCTCCTCGTAGAGGCTCCGCTTGTTCCCGAAGTGATACTTCACCGAGGCCACGTTGGCCTTGGCCCTGGCGCAGATCTCGCGCACGGTGGCCGCGCGGAATCCCTTGCGGGATATGATTTCCCCGGCGGCGCGCAGAAGCCGCTCGCGGGTTCCGTCCTGAGTCATGCGATGCCCCCTCCCCGCTCGGCGGGCAGGTTGAAACAGTTGTTTATGGCGGCGCACGGCGGCTGTCAAAGGAATTCTCGGCGCGGGGCCGAGAAAATCAGAGCGTTCGTGAGGGTTCCGACGGCGGAGGGGGTTCCGCCCGGAAACGGCGGCGCGGGCCTTTCCGCGCCGCCGGGACAGGCGGGTCAGGACTTCTTGAAGATGATCAGCGGGCAGTTCTTGCAGACGTCCGCGCCCGGGAAGTGGTCGCCGGGGCGGGTGATGGCGCCGCTGCCCAGCTCGCGCTTGCGGGTCAGCAGGCGCTCCACCGTGGGAACCAGGGCCTCGCCCTGAAGCACGAAGTTGATTTCCCCGCGCTCGGTCTTGCCCGCATTGTACGAGCCCGAGCAGGCCGGCAGGAGGTTGGCGCTCTTCTCCAGGTAGGAGTAGACGTTGCCGCCGCAGGCCGAGGAGTTCATGGTGATGTTCGAGCGCAGCGGGTGCTGGTCCATGGCCGCCATGTAGTCCACGCAGAGGTGGTAGGCCTGCATGTTGTCGCAGTAGAAGTGCACCGTGGACGGCGGCAGGGTGGCGTCGCCCAGGGGACCCACGGAGACGGCCTTGAGTTCGCCCAGGGGCAGGCGGGCCTTGGAGCGCACGAAGCGCTCGGCCTGCTCGGCGTCGCGGCAGTACTTGAGGTGGCTCTTGATCTCGTTCTCGTCGATCTCCTTCCAGCCGAAGCTGACCAGGGCGTTGGAGCAGCCCAGGGTCTCCTTGGCGCCGAGCACGGTCTGGCCCTTCATGCGCGCGGCGATCTCCCACTGGCAGAAGGTCATGGGCTTCACCGGCACGTAGAACTCGGTCCCGGCCTTGAAGCGCTCCAGTTCCTCGTCATCGAAGAAGAAATGCACGGCCACGGGGTAGTGGTAGAGGCGCAGCTCCTCCATGAGCGCGCGCTGCATGTCCTGATACGAAAGCGGCATGATCGTCCTCCTTGTGCTGTTGTCGTCGACGCCGAACGTGTTTCAGGTATTCAAGGCCAGTGGTACGAAACAAGACCCGAGGTCAAGGAAAATCGCTCATTGTGAAAAGAAAGACGCATAATCATCTTCAGCCGAAGCAATTTCAAACTGAAACCAGCGCGACATTGCGCGAAAGGGAACGATCACACCCAGAGACGAACCAATGCGTACTGTCACGCCACATCTGTAATGCGTGACATCGAATGCGGCGCTCTGGCGGCCGCACCCTTTCGGCCCGGTTCCAGATCCGGTCGGAAATCCTTGACAACGGCGGGAATCGCCCTTAGTGTCGATTCCGTCGAAGGGGAGTAGCTCTTTCGGGCAAGGTCAACAATACTGGCGCCGCCCATCGGCGCTTGGCCTTGCCGTCGGTTCCCGACCGATGAGCCAGACCTTCCGCGTGAGAAATCATGCTGGAGGTCTTTTTTTTCGGAACCTCCAGCCAACCCGACCTGGAGGCTTCCATGCTCGACCACACGACCACCCCCGTTCCCACCGCCCGCGCGCCGCGCGGCAGGGCCATGCTCTTCGCGCGCCGCGCCTTCGCCGCGCTGCTGGCCGCGGCCGTGCTCCTGGCGTCCTTCGACCTCGCCGAGGCCAAGCGTCTCGGCGGCGGCCGCTCCTTCGGCGGCGGCGGCTCGTACTCCAAGCCCTACAACAAACCCACGCCCCCGCCGGACCGGGCGGGCGCGCCCACCCGGCAGCAGGACAACGCGGGCCAGAACCAGCAGGCCGCGCCGGGCCAGCAGGCCGGAAAGACCGGCGGCGGCCTGTCCCGCTTCGGCGGCATCGGCGGCATGGTCGGCGGCCTGCTCATGGGCGGCCTGATCGGCTCGCTCCTGTTCGGCGGCGGCTTCGGCGGCGGTTTCGGCCTTCTGGAAATGCTCCTGGTGGGCGTGGGCATCTTCATGCTCATGAAGTTCTTCCGCTCGCGCCGCGCGGCCCGGGAACAGGCCGCGCCCATGGGCGGGGAGCGCTTCGCCTACGCCTCGGGCCCGGCCGCCGGCCACGACGTCCGCGACAACGCCGACGGCTGGGGCTCGCTGCGCTCGGGCCCGTCCGGCCAGGGCGCGGGCGTCCCCACCGGCCCGGTCATGCCCGAGGGCGTGGACGAGGCCGAGTTCATCGCCGGGGCCAAGGCCCTGTTCGCCCGCCTGCAGGCCTCCTGGGACCGCCGCGACCTGGAGGACATCCGCGCCTTCACCACCTCCGGGGTCTTCGAGGAGATCGCCCGCCAGGCCCAGGAAGACCCGAACCCCGGCACGACCGACGTGCTCATGGTCGAGGCCCGGGTGGTCGAGGTGGAACGCGAGGGAAGCCACACGGTGATGACCGTGCTCTTCGACGCCCTGCTGCGCGAGGACCAGGCCGCCGCCATGCCCGGACAGACCCGCGAGGTCTGGCGCATCCGCCGCGACGAGTCCTCGGCCAGGCCCGAGTGGCTCCTGGACGGCATCCAGCAACTGGCGAACTGACCGAACGTCCGCGTCCGGGCCGGGGAAAACCCGGCCCGGATTCCGGCGGACGGACACCCGTGATATGATGGAGCGATGATGGGCACCCTCTGGATGTGGATCGGCTTCAACCTGCTCGTCCTGGGCCTGCTGGCCCTGGACCTCGGCGTCCTGCACCGGGGCGGCCGGGAGATCGGGGTGCGCGAGTCCCTGCTGCTCAGCCTGGGCTACGTGGTCCTGGCCCTGGCCTTCGGCGCGGGCCTCCATCACTTCCTCGGGCCCCAGGCCGCCGCCGAGTATCTCACGGGCTATCTCATCGAGAAGAGCCTGAGCGTCGACAACATCTTCGTCTTCGTTCTCGTCTTCACGCACTTCGCCGTGCCCAAGCACTGCCGCCACCGGGTCCTGTTCTGGGGCATCCTGGGGGCCCTGATCATGCGCGCCGCGCTCATCGTGGCCGGGGCCGCGGTCATCACGGCCTTCCACTGGCTCATCTACGTCTTCGGGGCCTTCCTCGTGTTCACCGGGGTGAAGATGCTCGTCACCGTGGGCAAGGAGCCGGACCTGGCGCGCAACCCCGTGAACCGCTTCATGCGTCGCCTCTTCCGCGTGACCGAGGGCTACGAGGACGGCAGATTCTTCGTCCGGCGGGACGGCGCGCTGCACATCACGCCCCTGCTCATCGTCCTGGCGCTCATCGAGTTCACGGACGTGGTCTTCGCCCTGGACTCCATCCCGGCCATCTTCGCCATCACCACGGACCCGTTCCTGGTCTACACCTCCAACGTCTTCGCCATCCTCGGCCTGCGGGCGCTCTACTTCGCCCTGGAGGGCGTCATCCACCGCTTCCACTACCTCAAGTACGGGCTCTCCCTGGTGCTCGTGCTCGTGGGCGCGAAGATGCTCCTGAACGCCTGGTTCGAGGCCAAGGTCATCCCCACGGAATGGGCCCTGGGGGCCACGGCCGCGATCATCGCCGGGTCCATGCTCGTCTCGCTGCTCAAGACCCGCGCCGGGGCGGACGCCGAGGGCCGCGCCCGGGCCGCGCACTGGTGGGTGCCGGGAAGCCCGGCCAAGGAGAAGGAAAAACAGGGAACAAAAGGGGACCGCGTCTGACGGGGCTCAGCCGGACAGCCCGGCGATGTCCTTCTCCATCTTCTCGCGCAGCGGGCCGATGACCGCCTCGTTGCCCATGGCCATGTCCAGCTGGCGGGTGTGGATGACCACGTAGCCGAGCACGGCCACGCGATCCAGGGTGGCGGCTTGGTCCAGGCCCTCCAGGCGGGCGAAGAGCGCGTCCTCCCGCACCTCCACCCGGAAGTCCCGCTCCTCCAGGAGCCCGGCCACGAGCAGGGCCCGGCTCCGGCGGCGCGGCAGGTCGGCGGCTCCGCCCTTGAACTGGAAGCTGACGTAGTTCTCCTGGGGGTCGTCCCCGGCCTGGGCCTCCACGGTGCAGAAGTGGAATCCGAAGCGGGACTGGAGGTTGCAGAACTCCTTGGAGATCATGAAGTAGTTCTTGACCGTGAAGGCGCTGGCCACGGTCGGCTCCAGCTCCGGGTTGCTGGCCGCGCCCGCCACCACGGCGAGGAAGCCCCGGGCGTCGGCCGCCGGTGGCCCGGCCCAGGGCACGGCGGTCATGCCCCGCCAGAGCGCGCGCATGGGCCCGGAGGCGATGCGCGCGATGTCCACGAAGCGGCCTTCCACCGGACCGTCGAAGCCGTCCTCCAGGTCGATGACCCAATACTTGAGCTTGCTCTTGCCGCAGGTGAGCTGCTTGCTGAAGCCCTCCAGGCCCGCCTGCTCGCCCTCCAGGAACATCTCGCGCACGCTCTTCTCGTGGCAGAAGCGGGTGACGTCGTGCAGGGTCCGGCAATGCTCCGGCGTGAAATCGGGCGCGTCGGGGTCGATGAGGTTCAGGGGCACGATGTGGGCGCAGGCCCCGGCCAGGGCGGCGTGCACCGGGCTGCCCTCCATGAGGTTGCGCGGGGCCGGGCGCAGGGCCAGCAACTCCTCGGCCCGGCCCGGATGCACGCGGCGGTTGTCCGCGTCCACCGTGACCTCGCCCGCGCCGTCCAGGGCCTCCAGCGCGCCCGCCACGCCGAGCAGGGCCGGGACGCCGTATTCGCGGGCCACGTTGGCCAGGTGCCCGGCCGCGCTGCCCGCCTCGCAGACCACGGCCGCCGCCCGCGAGAGCAGCGGGGCCCAGCGCGGGTGGGCCTGGGCCGCCACAAGCACCGCGCCGTCCGGGAAGCGCAGGGCGTCGGCGTCCTTGCGCACCGCGAAGGCCGGGCCGCAGCCCACGCCCGGGGCCGCCGTGGTCCCGCCGGAGAGGAGCACGGGCAGGCGCGTGTCCGGCGGCGCGGCCTCTTCCCGCCGCCCGCTCTCGTGCAGGGGGCGGCTCTGCAGCAACACGATCCCGCCGTCCGGGGCCAGGGCGAACTCGATGTCCTGGGGCAGGCCGTAGAATTCCTCCATGTCCGCGGCCAGGGCCGCCACCTCCAGGACCTGGGCCTCGCTGAGCGAGGGGGCCCCGGCCTCTCCGGGCGGCACGTCCACCAGGGCGATGCCCTGGGCCGGGTCGCAGACGTACTTGGTGGGCTTGTCGGCCACCTCTGCGCGCGCCAGGCGCATGGGCTCGCCGCGCTCGACCAGGAACACGTCCGGGTCGAAGCTGCCGTCCACCACGGCCTTGGGCAGGCCGTGCACGGCGTTGACCACCACGGCCCCGCCCCGGATGTCCAGGGGATCGCGGCTGTAGGCCACGCCCCCGGCCTCGGCCCCGACCATGGCCATGCAGCCCACGCACATGGCCACGTCCTCGTCCGGGATGCCGCGCGTGAGCCGGTAGGTCATGGCCGTGAGGCCGTACTTGCTGGCCACGATCTCCTTGTAGGTCTCCAGGATTTCGTCGGCGGGCACGTTCAGCTCGGACTGGTACTGCCCGGCGAAGGAGGCCCCCAGGGCGTCCTCGCCCACGGCGCTGCTGCGCAGGGCCACCCGCACGCCCTCCCCGGCCTGGGTCTCCAGGTTCCGGTAGGCCTCCAGGATGGCCCGCTCCAGGTCCCCGGGCAGGGGCGCGGCCAGGATGAGCTTCTGGAGCGCGGAGGACAGGGCGAACAACTCGTCCAGGCGGGAGGCGTCGGCGGTCTGGATGCGGCGGTCGATCTCGGCCTGGAGGTCGGAGGCCTCCATGAAGCGGCGGTAGCCCGAGGCCGTGACCGCGAAGCCCGGGGGGATGCGGCGGCCCAGGCGGCGGACGATCTCGCCCAGGCTGGACATCTTGCCGCCCACCTCGTCGGCCAGGTGCACCCCGGTCTCGGCCAGGGGCAGGACCAGGGGCCCGCCGGAGCCGCCGGAGCGGGATTCCAGGTGCGGGGCCACGGCGGCCTGGATGGCCTTCAGGCGCTCGAACAGGGCGTCGTAGCGCCCATCGGCGAGGATCGAGAGCTGGCGGACGATCTGGAAGACGTTGGCGGCCACGCGGGCGCACTGGCCGCGCACGAAGGTCATGCCGAACGGCTTCTGGCCGCGCAGGGCCTCCTCCATGGAGGCCATGATGTCCAGGGCGGCGTTGTTGGCGGCCAGGAGGCGGCGGAAGCTCTCGCAGCGGGCGCGGTACCCGGCGCGCAGGGCCTCCAGGCGGGCGGGGGACGGCGGTTCGGGCCGCGAGCCGCGCAGAAGGTCGCCCAATGCCCGGAAAATGCCCGCCATGCCGATGCTCCGCCGGTCAGGTCTGCTTGCCGGATTTCTTCGCCGCGTCCTGAATCTTGAAGATGAGGTCGTTGATGGCCACGGGCTTGAGCAGGTAGTCGAAGGCCCCCAGCTCCATGCCCTCCACGGCCACTTCCATGTTGGCGTGGCCGGTGAGCAGGATCACCTCGGTGCCTGGGGCCGCCTCCTTGATCCGCCGCAGGGTCTCGATGCCGCCCATGCCGGGCATGCGCACGTCCAGGACCACCACGTCCACCGGGGTCCCGGCCAACGCCTCCAGGGCCGCCTCGCCGGTGGCCGCCGTGGTCACCTGGAAGTTGCGGCGGTCCAGGCGCTTGGTCATCAGCTCCAGGAACTCCGTCTCGTCGTCCACCAGAAGAATATGCATGCGATCCGCCTCCCGGGACGGGAAGGACTCCGTCTTTTTCGGCATCATAGACAAAAGGGAGGCGCGGCGTCCAGCCGCCGGAAGCGGGAGCGTGGGAGGAAGGTCTCAGTCCTGCTCGTCCCCGTGGCGCGACAGCCCCGGGGCGTCCGCCCGGGCCACGAGGAATCCGGGGGCCAGGTCGATCTTCAGGTCCACTTCGGCGTGGGCCTCCTCGGGACCGACCTTGCCCGCCACGAGATCCCCGACCACCTGGCCGCCCTTGTCCAGGATCAGGAGCCGGTCGCCGTCGCGGACGCCGTGGACCGAGCCGAGGCCGAAGATGATCTTCCAACACTCCTTGCCCCGGGCCATCTTGTAGATGGGCCCCAGGCCCGCGGCCTGATTGCGGGAGTCCTCGCGGTTGGAGAACAGGAAGGACACGCCGAGGCAGCCGAGCCCCAGGGGCAGCAGGAGCAGGAAGAGCCAGAAGGGCCGGACGCCCAGCCGCCGTTCGCAGACGCTCGGCAGGTCCAGGCGCAAGGCCTCGGCGTCCGGGAACAGGCGCACCTTGTAGGTGGTGGTGTCCTCGTCCGGGCTGCCGCCCTTGGGCATGAGACGCAGGTTGTATTCCCCACCGGCCACGCCGCGGCTCACGATCAACTCGCCGCGCCAGATGCGGCCCTGGAGCTCCAGCAGGCGGACCTCGGCGTCGTGCGTGCCGAGGCTGTATTCCAGGTAGGTGGTGGCCTTCTCGGGGTCGAAGTCGCGGATTTCCGCCAGGTCCTCCGGGGAGACGTTCAGCTTGCCGCCGATGGGCACGATTTGCCCGGCGGCGGCCCGGAAAAGGGTGTCCGAGCCGAAGCCGCCGCGCATCGCGTCGGCCGCGACGAAAAGAAGCAGAAGGAAAATGCTGATGGCCAGCTTGTGGAAAAGGGCCCTCACGAAGCGGCTCCGCCTTCCTCGTCGCCCGCCGGTTCATCGCGGCCGAAGCGCTTGATGAAATGACGGCAGACCAGGACCGTGACGATGGCCATGGGCACGTAGGTGCGCATGAAGATGGAGGTCAGGTGCAGCCGGTCGCCATGGGCGATGTAGAAGGTCAGGCAGAGCTCCAGAAGCAGGAGCACGTCCATGACCACGATGACGATCCGCTGGCGGGGGTTGATGCTTCCGGTGCTGCTCATGCCTGCTCTCCTTTTGGGAGGGCCGGGCCGCCCGCCGGCGGTTGGAGGGGCGGGCGGCCCGGCAAGGGCTGGGGTTGGGGCGTGTTGACTACTTCTTCTTGCTCAGGTCCTGCTTGGTCACGTTCATGACCTTCACGGCGTGGTACTTATCGTTTTCGGACGTGTAGGCGATGCGCAGGATGTCATTGGGCTCCGGCGGAATGCCGATCTTGGCCTCGGAGACGTCGAAGACCGTGACGGTGCCCGTGGGGGTGCCGTACTTGTTCTCCGGCGTGAAGTTGGTGTCGTATTCCTCGATCTTGATGGTCTTGGCGGCCTTGTCGTGCTCGATGCACTTGCCCTGGGCCACCATGCCGGCCCAGGCGGCGGCGCACAGCAGAACCGTCAAGGCGAAGGCCGCTATGGAGGTCACAAACAGTCTCTTCATGGTGTCACTCCCGGTTCCTCGGCCCTCAGGCCGCGCTGTTCTTGGCGTTTCTCTTTTCCCGCAGCTCATTGGCCGCGCCGCTGACCATGACCTTGATGATCACGATGCAGATCACGGAGATGGCGCCGAGAATGATCACGGCCGAGGCGGCGTTGAACTTGAACTGCTTGAGGATGATTGAAATCATGCAGCAGAGCACGGCGCAGCCGAAGACGATGCGGATGCCGTAACCCTTGGCGTACTTGGTGGCGATGGTGCCGATCTGGGCGCCCACGGCCGCGCCGGTGAGCATGACGAACACCGCGACCATCTCGATGCGGCCCTTCAGGGCGTAGGTGAACGCGCCGTACAGGCCGGAGATCATGACCTCGAAGAGGTCCGTGCCCACGGAGATGTGGGTCGGGCAACCGATGAGGTAGATCAGGGCGGGCATGCGGAACAGGCCGCCGCCGATGCCCAGGAAGCCGGCCAGGATGCCGGTGATCAGGCTGACCATGGTGGGCAGCCAGAACGAGCAGGTGATGCCGGCGGCCTTGAAGTGCATCATCGGCGGGATGTTGATCTTGTGCATGGTCTTGTACCAGGTGATGCCCTCGGTGCCGTGCTCGCCGGTGATGCCCTTCTTCTTCTTGTTCACGGCCTTGGCGTAGTCGTAGAAGACCATCCAGGCGATGAGCAGGAGCAGCAGCACGTAGACCCAGCGGACCACGGATCCGAGGTTCCCGAGGCGCTCAAGATGCATGACGATCTGGGCGCCGCACTCGATGCCGATCATGGTTCCGGCCAGCATGACGATGCCGAGTTTATAGTCCACGTTGCCGAACTTCGAGTGGCGCACCGTGGAGATCATGGACTTGCCCGCGATGTGGGCCATGTCCGTTCCGATGGCGAAGGCCATGGGGAAACCCAGGATGTTCAGGCCCGGGGTGACCATCCAGGCGCCCGCCATGCCGAAGAAGCCGCCGATGACGCCCACGGCGAACCCGATGAGCACCAGTCCGGGCCAGAAAATGTTCACGCCCGCGATGGGCATGTGCATATACAACCATTCCATGCTCTGCACTCCTTGCGTTGGGCGTGTCGGACTAGTGTTCCACGATGCTGCGCTTGGTCAGGTCCAAACCGCAACGCGAAATGAAGAAGTCCATCAGGAATCCCAGGAAAGCGCCGTAACCGGCGGTGAGGACCACCGCCCAGATGGCGTTGAGCAGCAAATTCATGTTGTAGAGGTCCGCGAAGTAGTGCAGGACCACGTTCTTCACGACCCGCGTGTCCGCCACGACCACGAGTTCGGAAGCGCCTCCGCCGCCGGCCCAGACGAGCTGGGGCAGCACGGCCAGCAATGCCAGAATCAGGGGAAGAAGCTTCGCCGTTCTCTTCAGCATCACAAACCCTCCAGTGTTTCCATCCATTCCCTATTCACACCAGTGTCGGGAGTCGTCCCGACGCTCCCTCCTGGGCCGAAGGAGGGAGAACCGGGATGCGCTCCGCGTCGGCCCTGATGAACTCGCAAAAAAGCAACCTCCGTGCCAGGACGCTACCACGCAAGAAAAACAGCTAACCAACCGACAGGACAATTTTTTTATTTATATTGACTTCGGCAACCATTTGCGAGATGACTGGCCGGACTCCCTACACAATATCCCGTTGACCAAGACTGGAACCTCCTCCCGGGAGATCGCAATGACTGGACTGCCTTTCGCCGGAACGCTGCGGCAACTCTTCGCCAATCTGAGCATCCGGGCCAAGCTCCTGGTCACCGTGATCCCCTCCGTGGTCCTCATCCTGGCTGTCACCGGCTACGCAACATACAGGATTTCAAGCAGTTTCATCGAAACGGCCCTGGAGAGGACCGTCCGGGTCCAGAACATGGCCACGGCCCAGGCCCTGACCCGCCGTCTGGAGCAATGCCGCACCGCCCTCCTCCTGTTCTCGCAAAACGAACTCTCTCCCGAAAGCATGCGGGAGTTTCTCGCAAAGGAAATGACCCTCGGCGCCCCGATGTTCCGGGAGTTCGCCTTTCTGCCGACAGGCAGCGCGCCGGCCATATTCTTCCTGGTCCAGGACGGACAGATCCTGCGGATTCAGTCGGAGCGCTTGCGCGAAATCCGGCCCAATCCGATCCTCGCGGTGGAAAAGGCCGCCGTCTTGGAACACGGCGCGGTCTGGATCTCGCCCATCGTGACCACCGAGTACCCGGCCATCGGCGAAGGCGAGGCGGCCAAGCGCACGGCCGCGCCGGTGATCCGCCTGGTCACGCCCTGCGACGGGGGATCGGCGGGCAAGGGTCTGCTCGTCCTCTCCCTGGACGCCCGCGACCTGCGCAATCTCCTCTCGGTCTACAACTCTCCCAAGTCCCCGCTCTGGGCCTTCACCCGCAGCGGGGAACTGCGCTACCACTTCCTTTTGGACCTGGACGGCTGGATTCTGCTCCAGTCCGGCGACCCGGACCGGGCCGGAGATGATCTGGCAACATATCTGGCAAGATCCGGCTACGAGGGGACCCTGGGACGGGCGCACCTGCCCATGGCCTTTCGCCCCAACGAGGTCTTCTCCCAGTTCTGGACCATGATTTCCGACCTGCGCGACGGCAAGAACGGCGGCTACGTCGGGGAGAACGGCGGCGGAGATTTCGCGGGGTCGCGCACCTACTTCATGGCCTACGCCCCGGTCTACTTCACTCCGGTCCAGGGCGAGCCGCCCCAGGTGTACGCCGGGCTGGCCTTCCTGGACCGCAGCAAGCTCACCCTGGCCGCGGGCTACAAGCACCTGGACGTGATGTTCCTCATCACCCTGCTGACCATCGCGGCCGTGGCCGGAATGGTCTTCTTCCTGGCCAAGGCCGTGACCTCGCCCATCCTGCGCCTGGCCAAGGCCGTGGGCGAGGCCGACCTCACCGGCGGGCTCCAGGAGATCGACCTGCCCTCCTCCGGATATGAAACAAACCTCCTCAAGCGGGCCGTGAACAAGATGCTCGCGGCGCTCCGCCTGCAGTTGGAGGAGATCCGCATCCGCGACCAGGCCATCCACAACCAGAGCCTGAACCAACGCGTCGTCGAGGACGACGACGCGCCGGAACCCGGCGAGGGCCAGAACCCCATCCCCGGCATCCTCGGGGCCGGGCCCAAGGTGGAGGAGCTGCGCTCGGACATCCTCAAGGCCGCGCGCGTGGACGTGGACGTGCTCATCATCGGCGAGACCGGAACCGGCAAGCAGCTGGCGGCCGAGGCCATCCACAACCTGAGCTCCCGCGCCGACAAGCCCTTCATCTCCATCAACTGCGGGGCCCTGGACGAGAACCTGCTCCTGGACACCCTCTTCGGCCACGTGAAGGGCGCCTTCACCGAGGCCAAGACCGACCGCAAGGGCGCGTTCCTGGAGGCCGACGGCGGAACCCTCTTCCTGGACGAGATCCAGTCCGCCTCGCCCAAGGTCCAGCAGGCCCTGCTGCGCTCGGTGGCCATGCGCAAGATCAAGCCGCTGGGCAGCGACCAGGAGCTGGATGTGGACGTGCGCCTGGTGGCCGCCACCAACGCGGACCTCACCGAGCTCATCGAGCGGCGGCTGTTCCGCGAGGACCTCTACTTCCGGCTCAAGGTCATCACCCTGCACACCCCGGCCCTGCGCGAGCACAAGGAGAGCATCCCGATCCTGGCCCGGGCCTACCTGCGCCAGGCCGAGAACCTGGTGAACAAGCAGGGCCTGGCCCTGTCCCGGGGCGCGCTGGAGAAGATGAAGAGCTACAACTGGCCGGGCAACATCCGCGAACTCATCAACTGCATCACCCGGGCGGCGGTCATGGCCGAGGGCGACCTGATCCTGGCCGAGGACGTGCGCCTGGAGGGCGACGGCCGGGGACAGGCGGGCGGCGACGGCGCGGCCCGGCTCCTGGCCGCGCGGCCGGCGGCGAAACCCGGCGCGGCGGGCGAGGCGCGCACCCCCTCCAGCCCGCGGCAGCCCGCGCGGCCGCTGGAGAGCTACCTGCCCGAGGGCGTGCGGCTCAGCGCGCGCCAACTCAAGGTTCTGCCGCTCATCGTGGCCCGTGGCGAGGTGACGCGCAACGACTACCAGGAGTTGGCCGGAGGCGGCCTGCCGTCGCGCACGGCGATCTACGATCTCCAGGACCTGGTCAAGAAGGGCGTGCTCCTGCGCGAGGGGCGCGGACCGGCCACGCGCTACGTGCTGGCCCGAAGCCGGGAATAGGGGGCGCTCATGCTGCGTCGGCTCTTCAAACGCAAGAACCGGGACCCGCACCTGGCGGCCGGGCTGTTCAAGGCCAAGTATTCCCAGTTCAAGGCCCTGCTGGAGTCCAACTCCGAGCTGCTCCAGCTGCTCACGGACCTGGAGCAGAAGCTGCGCGGGGACACGGTCTTCGGCATGGCCTACGTGCGCTCCCAGGCCTCGCGCATCGTCTTCCACGCCGTGCGCATGGTGAACAATTTCGACAAGCTCTCCTCCGGCCGCCTGCCCGCCCTGCGCGAGGTGGCCGGCCGCCTGAGCGCCGAGGTCGCCTCCCTGGCCGAGATCAAGCGCCACGAGACGGCGGTGGGCTACATCCTGCCCTACCCGGCCGTCTCGCGCGACCTGGTGGACAGCGTGGGCGGCAAGAACGCCAACCTGGGCGAGATCGCGGGCCGCGCCGGGCTGCCCATCCCGGACGGCTTCGCCATCACCACGGCGGGCTACGAGGCCTTCCTGCGCCACGGCGGCTTCCTGGACGAGGTCAAGCGCCTGGAGCTGGAAGTGGACCCGGCCGACCCCGAAACCATGGTCGCGGCCAGCGAGGGCATCCAACGCCTGTTCCTCATGGCCGACGCGCCCGACGACCTGGCCCAGGCCATCCTCTCGGCCTACGCCGAGCTCTGCGCCCGCCGGGGCGCGGGCCCGGAGGGCCTGCCCATCTCCATGCGCAGCAGCGCCATCGGTGAGGACTCCGAGCTGTCCTTCGCCGGGCAGTACCTGAGCGTGCTCAACGTGCGGCCCGACCGCATCCTGGACAACTACCGCCGCATCCTGGCCAGCCTGTTCACGCCCCGGGCCATCGCCTACCGCCTGCACAAGGGCATCCCGGCCGAGGACATCGCCATGAGCGTGGCCTGCCTGGAGATGGTCGAGGCCAAGGCCAGCGGGGTCATGTACTCCCGCCACCCCTTCGACCTGCTGGACGAGAACGTGCTCATCAACGCGGTCTGGGGCCTGGGCCCCTATGCCGTGGACGGGATCGTGACCCCGGACGTGTACCGCCTGACCAAGGAGGACGAGCCCACGATCCTGGAGATGCGCGTGGCGGTCAAGGACCGCCGCCTGGTGGCCCGGCCCGGCGGGGTCCTGGAGGACGAGCGCGTGCCCGGGGACGAGGCCGCGCGGCCCTGCCTGAACGAGGACCAGGCCCGACTCCTGGCCTCCTACGCCGCGCGCCTGGAGCGCCACTACCACTGCCCCCAGGACATCGAGTGGGCTCTGAACACGGAGGGCGGGCTCGTGCTGCTCCAGGCCAGGCCCCTGCGGGCCGAGGCCGGAAGCGGGCCGCGTCCCACCACCGGGCCCGTGCCCGGCCGCGACATCCTCCTGGAGGGCGGCGACGCGGCCTGTCCGGGCATCGGCTCCGGCCCGGTCCGCCATGTCTGGCCGGACAGCGACCTGGCCACCTTCCCCGAGGGCGCGGTGCTCGTGGCCGAGCACTCCTCGCCCAAGTACGCCCTCATCCTCCAACGCATCCAGGCCGTGGTCACCAACGCGGGCAGCGTCACCGGCCACATGGCCTCCCTGGCCCGCGAATACGGCGTGCCCTCCCTGCTGAACACCCGCACGGCCACGGACATGCTCAAGGAGGGCGAGATCGTCACCGTGGACGCCTTCTCCGGCCGGGTCTACCGGGGCGAGGTGCCGGAGCTGCTCCGGCTGCGCCAGGACAAGGGCCGGTTCATGAAGGACACCCCTGTCTACGAGATCCTCCGCCGCCTGGGCGACCTGGTGACCCCGCTCAACCTCACGGACCCGCGCTCACCGGATTTCCGGCCCGAGGGCTGCCGCACCGTGCACGACCTCATGCGGCTCATCCACGAGCTGTCCTACGGCGAGATGTTCGCCATCAGCGACCTGGCCGCGGACCACGGCACCTTCGCGGTCAAGCTCGCGGCCGCCCTGCCCCTGGACCTCTATCTCATCGACCTGGGCGGCGGGCTGGCCGACGCCGGAGGCTGGACCCGGCGGGTGCGGCCGGACCAGGTGACCTCCGCGCCGTTCAAGGCCCTCCTGGCGGGCATGCTCCTGCCCGAGCTGCGCCACGCCGAACCCCGGCCCGTGGACATGAAGGGCTTCTTCTCGGTCATGAGCCAGCAGATGCTGACCAACCCCGAGGGAGCCGAACGCTTCGGGGACAAGAGCTACGCGCTCATCTCGGACAAGTATCTCAACTTCAGCTCCCGGGTGGGCTACCACTACAGCGTGCTGGACGCCTACTGCGGCCAGACCATGAACAAGAACTACGTCAGCTTCCAGTTCAAGGGCGGGGCCGCCGACGACGTGCGCAAGAACCGCCGGGTGCGGGCCATCGCCCGCATCCTGGAGGAGCACGACTTCAACGTGGAGGTGGCCGGGGACCGGGTGGTGGCGCGCTTCCAGAAGTACGACGCCGAGGCCACGGCCGCGCGCCTGGACATGCTCGGCCGCCTGCTCATCTTCACCCGCCAGATGGACATGCTCATGATCGACGAGGGAAGCGTGCGGCGCGTCTCGCAGTGCTTCCTGGACGAGGACTACCACTACGAGGGCAACGGGCCGTCCTGTTCCCGCCAGGGGCAGGGTTAGCGGCAGCCGAGAAAGGTCGCGTAGCCGCCGCTCCGGCCCAGGCCCGCCCGCCGGACGTCCGGGTCGAGCAGGTTCTCGTCGTGGCCCGGCGAGTCCCGCCAGCCCTCGAACTGCCGTTCCGGCGTGGGGTCCGGCAGGCGCAGGCCCACGTTCTCCACGCAGTGGTTCGAGTCCGCGCGGGCGAAACGCCCGTCGAAGCCGTCATGGGAAAGCCGCCCCTCGGCCTCCATGCCCCGGCTGTGGGCCAGGGCCAAGCGGTCCAGGCCGGAGTCGCGGTGAAGCGCGGCCAGCCCGCGCTCCAGCCGGTAGGCGTTGATCCGCTCCAGGAGCTCGTCCTCGAAGCCTCCGGCCAGGGACGGCGCGGCCGTCGCCAGGACCGCCAGAACGGCCGCGAGGACGGCCGCCCGGAAGCTCATCCCGCCAGCCCCAGCTTGGGCGCCAGCGCGGCCCAGGCCTCTTCCGGCCGGATTTCGGTCATGCAGCGGTGGTGCCCCTCGGGGCAGAGCCGGTGGCCGTGCAGGCCGCAGGGGCGGCAGGGCAGGTCGCGCTCCAGCACCGTGGAGCCCGCGCCGCGCGGGAAGAAGCCCAGGGAGCGGGTGGTGGGCCCGAAGACGGCCGCCAGGGGCACGCCCTGGACCCAGGCCAGGTGCATGGGGCCGGAATCGTTGGTCAGGTAGGCCGTGAGCCGCCCGATGACCGCGGCCAGCTCGGGCAGCGAAAGCGCGGCGGCGAGGTTCCTCGTGCGCCGCCGGGCCAGGTCCCCGGCCCCGTCCAGCACGGCCCGGGCCACGCCCTCCTCGCCCGGTCCGGCCAGGAGCAGGATGCGCGCCCCGGCCGAGGCGGCCAGGTCGAGCACGCGGCTGAAATGCCCCACGGGCCAGCACTTGGTGGGCCAGGTGGAGCCGGGATGCACGCCGAGCACCGGGCCGTCGTCCTCGGGCAGGTCCGTCTCCCAGATCGCGCGGGCCCGCGCCAGGGCCGCCTCCGGCAGGACCAGCCGGGCCTCCGGGGCCTCCGGGCCGATGCCCAGGGGGGCCAACAGGGCCATGAGCCGTTCGACCTCCTCCAGCTCGTGGAAGCGGCGGCTCACGGTCTCGGTGTAGGCCAGACGGTTGAACCAGGGCGCGTCGTAGCCGATGCGCCGGGGAATGCCCGAGGCGGCGGCCACCAGGGCGCTGCGGGCGCTGGTGTGGGCCGAAATCCAGAGGTCGAGGTCGCGGGACTTCAGGCCGCGTCCGAAGCGCCAGGCGGCGGCCAGACCCTTTTCCGAGCCGCGCTTGGCGAAGCCCTGGGCCGAGGCCAGTTCGGGCTGGGCCGCGAACAGGCCCTCCAGGCCGGCCCGGACGAAGAGATGAATGGCGGCCTCGGGAAAACGGGCCCGCAGGGCGGCGAGCAGCGGCAGGGTGAGCACCGCGTCGCCCAGAAAAGCGGTCTGCCAGACCCCGATGGCGCGCGGTTCGGGGATCATGGCTTGATCTCCCGGGCCGTCGCCGGTATTCCTGGAACAGCGGAGGAACCCATGAAGTACATCCTGTTCGAGGATTTCGCCGGTGATCCGGTGCCCGTCATCTTCCCCAACCGCATCGATTTCATGGAATTCCGGGAGCAGATGCCCTACGCCAAGGTGCTCGCGGCGGGCTACGTGCAGCTGCGCGGCCAGGCCTTCGCCTGCCACGGGGAATCCAAGAGCCTCGGCGTCCGCTCCCGTCCCGGGGACGCCGCCGTCATTCAGGAAAGATTCACCAACCCGGAAGCCTGACCGGGACCGTCCGAGGACGGTCCCGGCCCGGCCGGGATCAGTTGTACTTGACGGCGCTCACCCGCATGAGGGTGTCCCAGTTGTGGATGGCCTCGATGTAGCGGATGGTGCCGGTCTTGCCGCGCATGACCAGGGAGTGGGTCTCGGCGCCGTGGCCGGTGTAGCGCACGCCCTTGAGGAACGTGCCGCCGGAGATGCCCGTGGCGGCGAAGAAGAGGTCCTCGCTCTTGACCAGATCGGCCACGGTGTAGATGCGCCGGATATCCATGCCCGACTCGGCCAGGCCGTTCTTCTCGCCCTGCTTCTGCGGGTCCAGCTTGGCGAACATCTCGCCGCCCATGATCCGAATGGCGATGGCCGAAAGCACGCCCTCGGGGGTGCCGCCGGTGCCCATCATCACGTCCACCTCGCTGCGCGGGTCGATGGCCATGAGCGAACCGGCCACGTCGCCGTCGGTGTGCAGCTGAATGCGCGCGCCCGCCTCGCGGATCTCGCCGATGAGCTTCTTGTGCCGGGGCTTGTCCAGGGCGAAGACCACCAGGTCGTCCACGTCCTTGCCCAGGGCCTTGGCGATCTTGCGCAGGTTCTCGCCCACCGGGGCCTCGATGTCCACCACGGCCTTGGCCTCGGCGGGCACCACGAGCTTCTGCATGTAGAAGCTCGGACCGGGATCGAACATGCTTCCGGCCGGGGCCACGCCGACCACGGAGATGGCGTTGGGGCGGCCGTAGGCCAGGAGGTTCGTGCCCTCCACCGGGTCCACGGCCACGTCCACGGCCAGTCCGCCGCTGCCCACGCGTTCGCCGTTGTAGAGCCGGGGGGCCTCGTCCTTCTCGCCCTCGCCGATGACCACGCGGCCATCGATGTCCAGGGTCTCGAAGGACAGGCGCATGGCGTCCACGGCGGCCTGGTCGCCGGCCTCCTTGTCGCCCTTGCCGAGCCAGCGGGCCGAGGCCAGGGCCGCGGCCTCGGTCACGCGCACCAGATCAAGCGCCAAATTCCTCTGCGGGGCTTCCATGTATCGCACTCCTCGTTGTCAGCCGTCATGGGCGGCGTCCTTTCGGCCGGGACGCCTTCGGGCCTGGTCTAGAAAAACCGTTCGCGGATGAGCTTCGCCACGTTCTCCGGGGTGAAACCGTACTTCTTCGCCAGTTCCCCGGCCGGGGCCGACTCGCCGAAGTGGTTCAGGCCGATGGCCAGGCCGTCGCAGCCCAGGTACTTGAACCAGCAGTCCGTGCGCCCGGCCTCCACGGAGGCGCGCTTGGCCACGGACGGCGGCAGCACGGACTTCTTGTAGTCGGCGGGCTGCTCGTCGAAGAGGGTCTGGCAGACCATGTTCACCACCCGGATCTTGCGGCCGGGCAGGAGCTTCACGGCCTCCAGGGCCAGGGAGACCTCCGAGCCGGAGGCCAGGAGGATGAACTCGGGCTCGCCCTCGCAGTCGGCCAGCACGTAGCCGCCCCGGCGCGCGCCGTCCTTCGCCGCCGGGTACGCGGCCGGATCGAACACGGGCAGGCCCTGGCGGGTCAGGAACAGGCAGGAGGGCCGCTTCTCCTCGCGCAGGGCCAGCTCCAGGCAGAGCGCGGTCTCGCCCGCGTCGGCCGGGCGGAAGTCCAGCACGTCCGGGATGAGCCGCAGCGAGGCCACGTGCTCGATGGGCTGGTGCGTGGGGCCGTCCTCGCCCAGGTGGAAGGAGTCGTGGGTGAAGACGTAGAGCACCGGCAGCTTCTGCAGGGCCGACATGCGGATGGCGTTGCGGCAGTAGTCCGAGAAGGTCAGGAACGTGGCCCCGAAGGGGATCGGTCCGCCGTGCAGGGCCATGCCGTTGAGGATGGCGGCCATGGGGAACTCGCGCACGCCGAAGGACATCGAGCGCTTGTCCAGGCCGTCCTCGCCGAACACGCCGAAGGCCGCCCGGAACTTGGCGGTCTGGTTCGAGGGGTCCAGGTCGGCCGAGCCGCCCATGAGGAAGGGCAGCTTGGGCGCGATGTGGTCCAGGCACTTGCCCCAGGCCTGGCGGGTGGCCAGCTTGGCCCCGGGCTCGAAGCCGGGCCAGTCCAGGGCCAGGTCCGCGCGCGGGCCGGTGGCCGCCTTCCAGAGCGCGGCGAAGTCCGCGTCTCCGGCCAGGCGGCCCTTGAGGTTCTCGCGCCAGAGCCGGGCGTTCTCGCGCAGGCCGTCGAAGCGGGCCCGGAAGTGGGCCGCCACGTCGGCGGGCACGTGGAAGGTCTCGTTCTCGGGCAGGCCCATCTTCTTCTTGGTGGCCGCGATCTCCTCCGGCGGCAGGGGCTCGCCGTGGGTGCCGTGGTCGCCCTCGCGGGTGGCCGCGCCCTTGGCCATGACCGTGTGGCCGATGATGAGCGTGGGCCGGGAGGTCTCCAGACGGGCGTCCCGCACGGCCTTGCGGATGGCCGCGCGGTCGTGGCCGTCCACCTCGATGACCTGCCAGCAGAAGGCCTCGAAGATCTTGCGGTAGTCCGAGCAGTCGGCGCGCTTGGTGGGACCGGCCAGCTGGACCTTGTTGGAGTCGTAGAACACGATCAGCCGGGACAGGCCCCAGAGCCCGGCCAGGGAGGCCGCGCCCAGGGCCACGGGCTCCTGCAGGTCGCCGTCCGAGGCCAGGACGTAGGTGAAGTGGTCCACGGCGTCCGCGCCCAGCCGGGAGCCCAGGTGGGCCTCGGCGGCGGCCATGCCCACGGACATGGCCAGACCCTGGCCCAGGGGGCCGGTGGTGGCCTCCACGCCGGGAGTCATGTCGTGCTCGGGGTGGCCCGGGGTGCGGCTGCCCATCTGGCGGAAGGCCTTCAGGTCGTCCAGGGTGATGAACCCGGCCAGGTGCAGCAGGGCATAGAGCAGCGCGGACTCGTGCCCGGCCGAAAGCACGAAGCGGTCGCGGTTGAACCAGCGCGCGTCGTCCGGGTCGAAGTTCAGGAACTCGCTGAAGAGCACGGTGGCGAAGTCGGCCGAGGACATGGCCCCGCCGGGGTGGCCGGAATTGGCCGCCCGCACGGTGTCCATGACCAGGGCTCGGATGACGTTGACTGTTTTCTGGTCCAGGCTGTCGTCGCGCATGGGATTCTATCTCCGGTCGAAGAGCTCGATGAGGTCCAGACGGCGCTGGTGCCGCTCACCGGCGAAAGACGTTTCCAGGAAGGCCTGGACCATGGACCAGGCCAGGCCCTGGCCGATGACCCGCTCGCCCAGGCAGAGGATGTTGGCGTCGTTGTGCTCGCGGGCCATGCGGGCCATGAACTCGTTGGTGCACAGGGCCGCGCGCACGCCCGCGAAGCGGTTGGCCGCGATGGACATGCCCAGGCCGGTGCCGCAGATGAGGATGCCCAGGCACTTGGCCTCCAGCACCCGATCAGCGGCCTTGGCCGCGTAGGGCGGATAGTCGCAGCTTTGCGCGCAGTCCGGCCCCAGGTCCTCCACCTCGTGGCCCGCGGCGGCCAGCTTGTCCTTGAGAAATGCCTTGAGCTGGAACCCGCCGTGGTCAGAGGCCATGACGATGTGCATGCAGCGCTCCCGAAATCATTGGTTGTCGTCGCGCCGGGCGGCCTTCTCCCGCCGGCGCTCCTCGTCCCGCGCGGCGATCCCCGCGCGCACCCGCCTGATCTCCTCGGCCAGGAAGGCGGCCTGGACCCGGGCCAAGTCCGCGTCGGGACTGCCGTCCCCGCGCGCGCACTCCTCGGCCAGGCGCTTCTCCAGGCTCCGCTCCTCCAACCGGCGCAGGGCCGAGCCCAGGGCGAAGCCGCACTCCTCGCGCAGGAGCCCGAGCCCCTCCAGGAATACGGACAGAGGACCGTCGCCGTTCATCGCGGAGCCTCCCCGGCGGGCCCGGCGGGCGTCCCCCCGTTGGTCCCGTCCATCTCCAGGACGTGGGGGGCCTCCTCGCGGTCCAGACGGCGGATTTCCGTGCCGTCCGGCAGGGGCAGGTTCAGGGCCTCGCCCGGCCACGGCTGGAGCTTAAGCTCTCGGGACTTGATGCGCAAGACGCCCTTTTCCTCGTCCGGCAGGTCCAGGGTCAGGATGGAGCACAGGGGCGCGCCGTCGCCGTCCGGGGCGTAGCTTTCGAAGGTGATGCTCCAGGTCTCGTTCCCGCGCTTCGTCCCGTCCTCGCGGGGGGGCCGGGTGAGCGGGCCGGACATGGACTGGGGCTGGCCCATGAAGTCCAGGACCAGCCGGTGCACGCGGCCCCGGGAGAAGCGGTACTCGAAGCCCGAGCCGGGAATCTCGCGCACCGAGTCGTAGACCGGGGAGACCAGGGGGCTGAAATCGCCGCTGACAAGATGGGACAGGTCGCGCAGGGAGAAGGGGAAGGGCAGCCCCAGGCGCTGGGCGCCGACCACCGGATCCCAGTGCTTGTAGGCCGTGCGGCGGTCCGGGTAGAAGGCCAGCAGCCCCTCGGAGGACTCGCGGATGAAGGCCAGGCTCGTGCCCACGCCGGACTGCACGTCCAGGCGCAGGGGCGCGTTCAGGTCGCCGAAGAAGAGCATGACCGTGCGGTTCGTCTTGGAGCGCGGCTTGGGCGCGGTGTAGGTGAAGCTGCCGCGCAGGAGCAGGGCGGGCGGCGGCTTGGGCGCGAGGAAATGGGCCCGGAACCCGGCGAAGGCCTGCCGGGCCGGGTCCGAACCCGGATCGAGCACGGGCTTGGGCATGCAGCCGGCCAGGAAAAAGGCCGCCAGCGCGGCCAGGACCAGGACACGGGAGAAGGGGAAGACTGCGGACCGGCTCATAGCTCGTTCAGCTTCTTTTGGATGGTCGCGGGGTCCTTGTGGTTCTTCTTCAGGGCGTTGGCGTAGCCGCGCCGGGCGTCGGACCCGCGGCCCAGGGACCGGGCGATGTCGCCGTAGTGGTTCCAGAGTTCCGGGTCTCCGGGCACGGCGGTCACGGCCCGGCGGATTTCGGTCCAGGCCTCGTGCAGGCGGCCCATGCGGAAGTAGACCCAGGCCAGGGAGTCGATCATGAAGCCGTTGGCCGGATCCTGCCGCAGCGCGCTGTTCACGAGCACCAGGGCCCGGTCCAGGTCCCGGCCCTCGTCGGCCAGGGTGTAGCCCACGTAGTTCAGGGCCTCGGCGTGCTCCGGGTTCTTGGCGATGACCTGTTCCATGGTCTCCAGGGCCCCGGCCTCGTCGCCCATCTCCCGGCGCAGCAGGCCGTAGCGGTAGAGCAGCTCCGTGTCCCCGGGCAGCCGGGCCACGCCGCGCTCCATGACCACGCGGGCCTCGTCCAGCTTCCTGCCCTCGGCCAGCAACCCGGCCTGGAGGATGTAGAAGCGGGACTGGTCCGGGTAGCGCTTTTCGCCCTCCACCGCGGTGGCCAGGGCCTCGTCCATGCGCTTCTCGGCCGCCAAAATCTGGATGCGGAACTGCATGGCCTGGGCCGCGGCCGGGTCGCCCTCGGGCACGCGCTCCAGGAACTTCAGGGCCGCGCCCGGGTCGTTGCGGCCCTCGTAGGCGATCATGGCCTTGTACAGGTAATACTCGGAGGACAGGGGCGCGCCCTCGGCCAGCAGGTCCAGCACGGCCGAGGCCTGGGCCGCGAAGCCCTCGCGCAGGAAGGTTTCGGCGGCCTCCAGGAGGAAGAGCTTCTCGCGCGTGCCCTCCCGGACCAGGGCCAGGGCCCGCTCCGGGTTGTTCAGCTTGAGCAGCAGGCTGACCAGGCGCAGGCGGACCTCGTCGCGGGTCTCGTCGGCCTTGAGCAGCCGGGTGTAGGCCTTCACCGCCGCCGGATAGTCCTTGAGCATCTCGTGCTGGTAGGCCTGCAGCGAGAGGGCGTCGAAGTCCTCGGGGTTCTGGGCCAGGACGCGGCGCAGGGTGGCCAGGGCCTGGCGGTGCCGACCCAGGCCGGACTCGGCCTGCGCGGCCAGGAAGAGCAGCTCGGGATCGGCCTTCGGGCCGAGCAGGGGCTTGAGCGCGTCCAGGGCCCGGGCGTACTCCCGCAGGTCCACCAGGACCTGGGCGAACTGCTCCCGGGCCTGGTCGTCCTTGGGGAAGCGCGCCACGTAGGCGTCGAACACGGCGGCGGCCTGGTCCGGCTTGTTCTCCATGAGCCAGGCGTTG
Source organism: Desulfovibrio aminophilus (assembly GCF_023660105.1). Lineage (NCBI taxonomy): Bacteria > Pseudomonadati > Thermodesulfobacteriota > Desulfovibrionia > Desulfovibrionales > Desulfovibrionaceae > Desulfovibrio > Desulfovibrio aminophilus. Next base: position 57,268 of record NZ_JAMHGA010000023.1, read on the forward strand.
GCCAGGTAGAGGTTGAGCGAGCGGTCGTCGGGGTAGCGGCCCAGGCCCTCCTCGAGCGCCTGGCGGGCCAGGCCCACCTGCTCGTTGTTCCAGTAGAGGTTGGCCTTGTCCAGGTAGAGGTCGGCCGAGGGCTGCTCGGCCAGGACCCGGTCCAGGGCCTCGGCCGCGATCTTCTGGTAGCCCAGGGCCTCGGCCAGGGTCTCCTGGTTCAGCGGCTGGGTCCGGGTCAGGCGCTGCAGGCGCAGGATCTGGTCCTGGTACACGAGGTAGTAGTACTGGATGCGGGCCTCGGGGGAGAGCCCGGGCCCCCCGGCCTGCCGGGCCGGGACGGCCTGCCGGGCGGCGCAGCCGCCGAGCAGGGTCAAGGCCAGAACGGCCCCGAGGACCGCGTATCGGGACGAACGCCGCATGCTCACTCCCTGCCCTCGCGGCCCGAAAGCCGCCGGCCCGTTCCAGAGAGGTCCTTGAGCCGCTCGTGCAGTTCGCGGCCGATGACCAGCCCCTGTTCGATCATCTGGGGTCCGTACTTGCGGCCCGTGCGGGTGCGGAAGGTTCCGGCCACGGCCTCCACGCGGGCCAGGCCCTCGGGAAAGCGGTCGGTGATCTCCTTCAGCGACCACTCCGCATAGTCGCAGATTTCCCAGAGCGTGGTCACGAAATTGTCCGGCCCCCAGCGGAACTTGTCCGCGTCGTAGAGCGCCCCGGCCAGGAGCCGGGCCCTGGGCTCCTCGGGCAGGCCCTGCCCGGGCCGGAAGGCCTCGTGCGCCTCGATGGCCTGGACCACGAGGTCGCGGTCGTGGTCCGAGATGGGGTAGTCCTTGAGGACCATGCGGGCCACCTCGCCGCCCTTTTCCGCGTGGTGCGGCTCCAGGCGGCAGGTGTCGTGCAGCAGCCCGGCGAACTGGGCCAGGAGCCCGATGTGGCGGCAGTCGTCCGGGGACATGGCCGTGCACTCCACGAGCACGATGGCGCAGGCCTCCTGGGCGACCTTCTTGGAATGCTCCACCCCGTGCCCGAAGTCGTCGTAGAGGAAGGGCAGGCAGTCCTCCTGCAGGCGCAGGATGAGGGGATGGTCGAAGAACATGTCCCAGGAGAACTTCAGCTCCACGGCGCAGTCGAGATAGAAGGCCGGGATGGTCTGCAGGGAGGCCATCCGGCGGGCCTGTCGCCGCAGTTCCTTGAGGGACTCAGCCACGGTCACGAATCCAATCCTTGGAAAAGCCTTCGACCTTGCTTTCCAGATGTTCCCGGAGCTTTTCCAGAAGCCGGGCCTCGATCTGGCGAACGCGCTCGCGGGTCACGCCGAACCGCTGCCCGATCTCGCGCAGGGTCACGGGCTCGTCGGAGAGCAGCCGTTCGTTGAGAATGATCCGTTCCTTGTCCGAAAGCTTGGGCTCGATGGTTCGCAGATTCTTCAACAGAAGCTGGGATATCTGCTCGTTGACCAGCGTCTCCTCCACCCCCGGCGTGAGCGAGGGCAGGAGGTCCATGCGCGTGGTGTCCGAGTCCTCGCCCAGGGGCAGGTCCAGGGACATGTCGTTGCGCGAAAGGCGCTGGTCCATCTCGTCGATCTCGGTCTCGCTCACCCCCAGGCTCTCGGAAAGGGCCTGAGTGGTGGGATCGAAACCCATGGACTGCAGGCGCTGGCGCTCCTTGTTCAGATTGTAGAACAACTTGCGCTGGGCCTGGGTGGTCCCGATCTTGACCATGCGCCAGTTGTCCATGATGTACTTGAGGATGTAGGCCTTGATCCAGAACGCGGCGTAATAGCTGAACTTGATGCCCTTTTCCGGGTCGAACTTGCGCACCGCCTTCATCAGCCCCACGTTGCCCTCCTGGATCAGGTCGAGCACGTTCTGCATCCAGCGGCGCTGGAAGTCCATGGCGATCTTGACCACCAGACGCAGGTGCGAGGAGACCAGCCGGAAGGCCGCGTCCTGGTCGTTCTTCTCGCGCACGCGGCGGGCCAGCTCGAACTCCTCCTCCGGGGCCAGGAGGGGGAAGCGCGAGATTTCACGCAGATAGAGGTGCAGCGGATCGCGCGCCACCACCTCGCCCCGGCCCGAGGGCGCGGGCAGGGTGAAGGGCTCGGACGAAACCTCCTCGCCGGGCTCCTCGGCCGCCAGATCCTCCTCCAGGAGTTCTTCCTCCTGGCTCTCGGATTCCGGCGCTTCGGGCTCGAGATACTCGGGTTCCGCCGTCGCGGCGCGATTCTCGGACTTCATGGCTTCGGGCAAATCGTCCGGCGGGTGGGCCGCTTGCGGCCGCCTTGGGTCAGAGGTTCAAGAAAGAAGGCCACGATACAGCTTCTCGTTGTCCTTTTCAACGGTTTTCGGTACACGGGCATTGCCCGGCGAGGCCAGCATAGCATCTCCGGGCGACGCTTCAACCCTTGGGAGGCTTTTCCCAAGCTGGCCACGAAAGGAGCCCGGCGTGCCCGATTTTCGCGGCGCCCTGAGGGGCGCGGACTTCCTGCTTTTCGACGGAGGCTACGGCACTCTCCTGCAATCCCGGGGGCTGCCCCCCGGCCTGTCGCCCGAACTCTGGGGCCTGAAGGCCCCGGAAGTGGTCGCCGGGGTCCACCGCGAGTACGTCGCGGCCGGGGCCCGGGTGTTGACCACGAACACCTTCGGCGGCAGCCGCTTCAAGCTGGCCGGGGCCGCCGACGTCCGCTCCCTGAACCGCGAGATGGCCGCCCTGGCCCGCTCCGCGGCCGGGGACTCGGTCTTCGTGGCCGGTTCCGTGGGCCCCACCGGGCACTTCATCGAACCCCTGGGCGAGGTCTCCTTCCGCGAGATGGTGGCCGCCTTCCGGGAACAGATCCAGGGCCTGGCCGAGGGCGGGGCCGACCTCATCCTGGGCGAGACCCACTTCGACCTGGCCGAGGCCCGGGCGCTCATCATCGCGGCCCGCGAGGCCTGCTCCCTGCCCGTGGCCCTGACCATGACCTTCGAGGGCCTGGCCACGCTCACCGGCTCCGATCCCCTGCTCTGCGTGGACGCGCTCCAGAACATGGGCGTGGACCTGCTCGGCACGAACTGCTCCGCCGGGCCGGAGCAGATGGTCGACACCGTGCGGGCCATGCTCCCCCGGCTCTCCGTGCCCCTGCTCGTCCAGCCCAACGCGGGCCTGCCCGAGCTGGACGGCGACGGCAAGACCGTCTTCCGCCTGGCCCCGGAGGCCTTCTCCGAGCAGGCCGCGCGCTTCGCGGACCTGGGAGCCAAGGCCGTGGGCGGCTGCTGCGGCACCACCCCGGAGCACATCCGGGCCCTGGGCGGCCGCCTGGCCGGGCGCTCCTGGTCCCGACCCGAGCCCACGGACGACGCCTGGACCGTGGTCACCTCCCGGGCCCGCTCCGTGGCCCTGGGCGGAAGCCATCCCTGCGCGGTCATCGGCGAGCGCATCAACCCCACGGGCAAGAAGGCCCTCACCGCCGAGCTCCAGGCCGGACGCCTGGACGAGGCCCTGCGCCTGGCCACGGAGCAGGTCGAGGCCGGGGCTCCGATCCTGGACGTGAACGTGGGCGCGCCGCTGGTGCGCGAGGCCGAGCTCCTGCCCGTGCTGGTCAAGACCCTGGCCGCGCGCCTGCCCCTGCCCCTGTCCCTGGACTCCTCGGACCCGGCGGCCGTGGAGGAGGCCCTCTGGGCCTACCCAGGCTCGCCCCTGGTCAACTCCGTGAGCGGCGAACCGGGCCGGATGGAGGCCCTGGGCCCGCTCTGCGCCAAGTTCGGCGCGCCGTTCATCCTCCTGCCCCTGGAGGGCAAGAAGCTGCCGGTCACGGCCTCCGAGCGCATCGCGGTCATCGAGAAGCTCCTGGACCAGGCCCTGTCCCTGGGCATCCCCAAGCGCCTCGTGGTGGTGGACGCCCTGGCCCTGACCGTGTCCTCCAAGCCCGAGGCCGCGCGGCACTGCCTGGCGGTGATCGAGCACTGCGCCAGGGTGCTCGGCCTGCCCACCACCCTGGGCCTGTCGAACATCTCCTTCGGTCTGCCCGCGCGCGAACTCCTGAACTCCACCTTCCTGGCCATGGCGGCCGCCGCCGGGCTCTCCTCCTGCATCGCCAACCCCTCCTCGGCGCGGCTGCGCGAGAGCCTGGGCGCGGCCGAGGTGCTGCTCAACCGCGACCCCCAGGCCGGACGCTACATCCAGAACTTCTCCGGCTGGACCCCGGCGGCCCCCCAGGCCGTCCCGGCTGGCGGCGCGGCCGCGCCCCAGGCCGCCCCGGACGCCGCCCCCGGCGACCCGCTCTCGACCCTGCGCCGGGCCGTGATCAAGGGCGGCAAGGACGCCATCGTCTCCCTCTGCCGGAAGGCCCTGGACGCCGGACACCCGGCCTTCGCCGTGGTCAACGAGGCCCTCATCCCGGGGATCATGGAGGTGGGCGAGAAGTACGAGCGCAAGGAATACTTCCTGCCCCAGCTCCTGCTCTCGGCCGAGACCATGCAGGTGGCCTTCGCCCATCTGAAGCCCATCCTGGAGGAGGACGGCGGGCCCAAGGGGCCGGTGGTGGTCATGGCCACGGTGGAGGGCGACATCCACGACATCGGCAAGAACATCGTCTGCCTCATGCTCAAGAACCACGGCTTCGTGGTCCACGACCTGGGCAAGGACGTGCCCGCCGAACGCATCGTGGACGAGGCCCAGGCCAACGGGGCCAAGGTCATCGGCCTCTCGGCCCTGATGACCACGACCATGGTGCGCATGGAGGACACGATCCGGCTGCTGGCCGAGCGCGGCCTGGAGATTCCGGTGATGATCGGCGGGGCCGTGGTCACCGAGCACTTCGCCCAGGCCATCGGCGCGGCCGGACACTCCACGGACGCGGTCTCCGCCGTGCGGCTGGCCAAACGGCTGGCCGGGACGCTGCAGTAGCCCGCGCTTCCCCTCGGCCGGGGAATCTGCTACAGGGAACCAGTCATGAACCAAGGACGCGCCATGAATTCCCGACTTTTCCCCGCCCGCCTGCTGGCCACGGCGCTGCTGGCGGTGGCCCTGTTCAGCACCACGGCCTGCGGCGGCTCCGAGCCGCCCAGGAAGGCCGCCGGAGGGGACTGGCCCGCCGTGGACGCGGCCGGGGTCAAGAGCCTGGTGGCCGAGAGCAAGGGCGCGCCGCTCCTGCTCTGCTTCTGGACCACCTGGTGCCCCTCCTGCCGCCAGGAGATGGGCGAGCTGGCCAAGCTCCGCTCGGCCTACAAGCCCGGCCAGCTGCGGATGGTGGCCGTGTCCCTGGACGAGGGCCCGGACGCCCTGAAGGCCTTCTTCAAGGACAAGCCGCCGGTGGAGGTGCTCCACGCCGGACCCGCCGTGGGCCAGGCCTACGGCATCGAGTCCATCCCGCACCTCATGATCTACGACCGCGACGGCAAGCAGGTCTTCAACCGCCCGGGGGCCTACCCCTTCGCCATGCTCGACGGCCTGATCAAGGGGCTCGTCAAGGAATGAGCCAGCCGCTGCTGCGCAAGGCCCGCATCGACGACGCCAAGGCCATCCACGGCCTGCTCCTGACCTCCGGCGAGGGAGACGGCATGGTCCTGCCGCGCTCCTTCAACCAGATCTATTCGCACCTGCGCGACTTCTTCGTGGTCGCGGACCGCGACAGCGGGACCGTGCTCGGCTGCTGCGCCCTGTCCATCTGCTGGGACAACCTGGCCGAGATCCGCTCGCTCAAGGTCCACCCCGACGCGCGGGGCCGGGGCCTCGGGCGGCATCTCATCGACGCCTGCCTGTCCGAGGCCGTGACCCTGGGCATCTTCCGGGTCTTCGTGCTCACGAACCAAGAGGCGTTCTTCAGGAAAATGGGCTTCGAGGAGACCGGCAAGGACACCCTGCCCCAGAAGGTCTGGGCCGACTGCGTGAACTGCACGAAGTTCCCGGACTGCGACGAAACCGCCATGATCATGGAGCTGTAACGTGGCCCACCGTCTGAACGTCCTGGTCCCGGCGGAGAAGATCGCCGCCCGCGTGGCCGAGCTGGGCCGGGAGGTTTCCGAAGCCTACCGCAACAAGCCGCTGGTCTGCGTCTGCGTGCTCAAGGGCGCGTTCCTGTTCTTCGCCGACCTCCTGCGCCATGTGGACGTGGGTCCGGAGATCGACTTCGTGCGCCTGGCCAGCTACGGCGCGGGCACGGCCTCCAGCGGGACGATCACCTTCAGCAAGGATCTGGAGGTGAACATCGAGGGCAAGCACGTGCTCATCGTGGAGGACATCGTGGACTCCGGACGCTCGGCGGAGTTCCTGGTGCACGTCTTCTCCAAGCGCAATCCGAGAAGTTTGAAAATTTGCGCGCTCGTTGATAAAAAGGAGCGCAGGGAAACGGACGTGCCGGTCGCCTTCACCGGCTTCAACCTGACCGGCAAGGGTTTCCTGGTCGGCTTCGGCATGGACTACGCGGAACGCTACCGCGAGCTGGACGCCATTTATGAACTCATCCGCGAGGGATGAGCAGGAGCAAGTCTCATGATCATCACCTGCCCCAACTGCAACACGAAGTACAACCTCCCGGACGCCAAGATCCCGGCCGGCGGGGCCAAGGTGAAGTGCTCCAAGTGCGCCCACGTCTTCCAGGCCAAGCCGCCCAGGCTTGAGCCCGAGGACCAGGCCGCGGATCTGCTGGAGCGCCCCGAGGCCCAGGCCCCGGCCGGTTCCTCCCAGGCCTTCGAGGACGCCTTCGACGAGGCCGTGAGCGACGCCCGCAAGCCCGCTCCCAAGGCGGCCCCCAAACCCGCGCCCAAGCCCGCTCCCGCGCCGGAACCCGAGCCGGAGCCCGAGGAGGACGAGGCCGCCGAGGAAACTCCCTACGAGGAGGAGGCCCCGGCCGAGGAGGAAGCTCCAGCCGAGGAGGAGGCCGTTGAAGAGGAAGAGGCCGAGGACGAAGGCCCCCACCTCGACGACGGCATGAGCCTGGACGAGGGTCCGGCTGCCAAGCCCGCCAAGCGCAAGAAGCCCCTGGTCCTGGCCCTGCTCCTCGCCGTGCTGGCCCTGGTGCTCGTCTACGTGGCCTACGTGCTCCAGCCCGTGCTGCCCTTCAAGCTGCCCGCCCTGCCCTTCAACCTCCCCGGAGTGAAGGCCCCGGCCGCGGAGCAGGATTCCGACCCGGCCTCCCGGGTCAGGAAGATCGCCCTGCGCAACATGCGCCAATACGTGGTGGTCAACGAGAAGACCGGGCCCGTGTTCGTCATTGAGGGCAAGGCCGTGAACACCTTCGACTCCCCCAAGGAGCACATCCGCGTGGAGGCCACCCTCTACGACGCGGCGGGCAACGTCCTGGGCGGCAAGCAGATGCTCTGCGGCAACACGCTCTCGCAGCTCCAGCTCCAGGTCCAGACCGAGGAGGAGATCAACACCGGCCTGACCTCCGAGGTGGGCGTGCTCTCCAACAACACATTCCTCAAGCCGGGCATGGACACGCCGTTCATGATCGTGTTCTTCAACCCGCCCAAGAACATCAAGGAATTCGGGGTCAAGGTCATCGACGCCCGCGACCCGGCCCAATAGGCCTTCCATCCGATGCGAAACGAAGCGGGCCGCCGGTAGTTCCGGCGGCCCGCTTCGTTTCGTCGGAGCCGTCAGGTTCAGCGCACGCCGAGCTTGGCGAACGTGTCCCGGATGCTCTCCTTGTCCAGGAAGCCGACGTGGCGGCCCACCTCCCGCCCCCCGGCATCGTAGAATATCTGGGTGGGAATGCCCTGGATGCCGAAGCGCGCTCCCTGTTCGGGATGCTTCCAGACGTCGATGAACAGCACGGCGGCGCGGCCCTCATATTCCGCCTTCAACTCCTCGATGATCGGAGCCATCATCTTGCAGGGGATGCATTCCGTGGCCCCGACGTCCAGCATGGTCACCATGCCCGGCGCGGGGACCGTCGGGACGTCGGCGGCCTGAGCGGCGGGCTGCGCCGGCGTCTGGGCCGCAGCCGGGGCCTCCGCCCTTTTTCCAAAGACGTAGACCCCCAGCAGAACCGCGACCAGGAGGACCGCGAAGGCCCCACCCATCAGACCGTTTCTATTGCCTGTGTTCACTGTGGCGCTCCCTTTCGACGTGTTGCCGTCGCTGGAAAGATCATCATGCGGAAGAATGCCTGGGGTGCGTCATGGCACGGCGGAAATCCGCATTCCCCGAAAACGTTCCGCGCGCCTCCGGCCCTCTATGCCTGAAGAAACGGCCGGATCACGAAATAGACCCCCATGCCCGCCACCAGGGCTCCGGCCGCGCGCCGGAACCAACGGCCGCCCTCCCGCATGGACGCGCTCTCCAGGATCCTGCGCGTCCTGGCCGCGGAACTCCCGGCAAGGGCGATGGGCAGGCAGTGCCCGAGGCCGAAGAGCAGGATGAGCAGGACGCCGTCCACAACGCGCCGCTGCACCGTGATCACGGCCAGGATGGGAGCGATGAAGCCGAAGGTGCAGGAACCGGAAAGCACGCCGTAGACCAGGCCCAGGGCGAAAGCCCCGAAACGTCCGCGCAGCCGAAAGCGGCCCATGAGACCGCCGCCGATCCCCCATCTGACGACTCCGAGCATGTCCAGGGCCACCCAGATGAGGATGCCGCCCACAAAGGCGGTCCACCACGGCCCCACGTCCCCGAGCATCCGCCCCAGCAGGGCGCAAATGGCTCCCACGGCCGCGATGGTCACAAACAGGCCGCAGGTGAACAGGACGGCATACTGCGCGGCCTGGCGGCCTTCTAGGAGCCGGTCCTGTCCTCCCACGTAGCCCACGATGAGCGGAATGGAGGCCAGGTGGCAGGGACTGAACAGGACGCTCGCCACGCCCCAGAGAAAACAGCCCAGGGCGGCCCACAGCAGGCCGCCGCTCATCCAGCCGTTGACGGCCAGGAAGAAGTCCTGGAGCACGCCGCTCACCACGCCGGGGAAGGATTCACGCCCCCGACGGCGGGCCGTCCAGCGGGAGGGCACCCTCCCGGGACGTCTCTGGTCACCTTCCGATCCAGGCCAGCACCTCGTCGCGGGAGGGCGCCCGACCCGCCACCTTGACCACGCCGTCCACGACCACGGCCGGGGTGCTCATGACGCCGTAGCGCATCATCTGCTGGAAGTCCGTGATCTTCTCCACGTCGGCGTCGATCCCGGCGGCGGCCACAGCCTCGCGCACCACCTTTTCCGCCTCCTTGCATTTGGGGCAACCCGGCCCCAGCACCTTGATCTCCATGATCTCCTCCAATGATTGATGCTCAGCGGACCTTGCGGACCTCGTCGAGCACGTCGGCCAGCGGGCGTCCGTCCGGGGTCTGGGCCAGGGGATTCACCCGCAGCAGCCCCTCCCAGGCCTCGATGGCTCCGGCGCGGTCCTTGAGGTCGTGCAGGAGCACCACGCCCTTGTTGAAGCGGGCGGTGTCGTGCCCCGGGTCCAGGGCCACGGCCTTGTCGAAGGCCGCCACCGCGTCCCGGAACCGTCCCAGGTCGCGGTACATGACGCCCAGGTCGGTCCAGACGTTCGGATTCCTGGGGTCCAGTTTCAGGGCGGCCTCGTAGGCGGGCACGGCCTTGTCCGGCTGATGGGTGTCGAAGGCCAGGTTGCCCAGCTCGACCCAGGCCGCCAGGTCGCCCGGCTTGGCCTGGACCTGTCGTTCCAGGATCTCGATGCGGGCCCGCTCGGCCTGATGGCTTTCGTCCGGAGCCTGGGCCGCCGGAACCTGGGTCTGGGCCGTGGGCGCGCCTCCGGCCTGGCCCGAGCGGTAGGCGTCCACGAACACCGTTCCGGCGTAGAAGCCCACCAGCAGGGCGGCCAGGGCGGTAAGCAGCAGTTCCGGCCACCCGAACCGCTTGGCCTGTTTCGTCTGCGTCGGTTGTTTCATCCTCATGCTCCTTGATGTGCGGGAATGTGCACGGAACGCTCCGCGCCGCCCCGCCCAAGCAAATGCCGTACCCCGGGGAAAATACACCGATCCCGGCCCCTTGGTCCAGGGGCGGCGGGCTTGTGCAAGCCGTTTTCGTGCAGCATGCGCAACATCCGGCACATGCTCAGAGCACGAGGTTGAAGAGCTCGCCCACCAGCAGGATGCCCGCCGCCACCACGCCCAAAAACACGGCGATGAGCCGGGGCTTGAGCACCTTGCGCAGGATGACCGCCTCCGGCAGGGACAGGGCGATCACGGACATCATGAAGGCCAGCACCGTGCCCAGGGCCGCGCCCTTGCCCAGCAGGGCCTCCACCACGGGCACGATGCCCGCCGCGTTGGAGTACATGGGCACGCCGACGAGCACGGCCGCCGGGACGCTCCACCAGGCGTCCCTGCCCATGATTCCGGCCATGACCCCCTCGGGCACGTAGCCGTGGATGCCCGCGCCCACGGCGATGCCCGCCACCACGTAAATCCAGACCCGGCCCAGGATGTCGCGCACGGCCCGGAGCCCGTAGACCACCCGCTGCCGGAGGGTCTTCTCCTCCTCGGCCGGGCCCTCGCCCGCGCGGATGCTCCGCACCCAGTCCTCCACGTGGCGCTCCATCCCGAGCCTGCCGATGACCCAGCCCGAGAGGACCGCCACGCCCAGGCCCGTCACCATGTAAAGGGCGGCCACCTTCCAGCCCAGCAGGCCGTAGAGCAGGACCACCGCGATCTCGTTGACCATGGGCGCGGAGACGAGAAAGGAGAAGGTCACGCCCAGGGGCACCCCGGCGGTGACGAAGCCGATGAACAGGGGCACGGCCGAGCAGGAGCAGAAGGGCGTGACGATGCCCAGGCAGGCGGCCAGGACGTTGCCCACGGATTCCCGCCGCCCGGCCAGGAGCGCGCGGGTCCGCTCCGGGGTGAAGAAGGAGCGCACGACGCCCACGCCGAAAACCACCAGGGTCAACAGCAGGAGCACCTTGGGCGTGTCGTAGAGGAAGAATTCCACGGCCGAGAACAGGCGCGTGCCCGGCTCCAGGCCGGGAATCCGGGACGTGAGCCAGGAGGCCGCGTCCCGCAGGTTGCGGTAGACCAGAAACCAGAGCGCCAGGGCCGCCAGGCCCAGGAGCCATTCGGCCGGGCTCAGGCCCTTGCGGGCCGGCTTCGTCGTCATCCTGGAGCCCGCGCGGCAGGCCCCGCTCATGGGCAGTTCCTTCATGATCCCCCTCAAGCCAGCATGCTGACGCGCTCCAGCGCGCCCTGGCGCAGGTGGGCGTCCACGCAGGCGATGAATCCCGGCACGCAGGCCAGGGCCAGGCGGTAGAACACGCTTACGCCCTCCTTGCGCGACTCCACCACCCCGGCCTCGCGCAGCACGGCCAGATGCTTGGACACCGTGGACACGTCCGCGCCCACCAGGGCGGTCAGGTCGCAGACGCAGCGCTCACCCTTGGCCAGGGCGTCCACCATGAGCAGCCGGGCCGGGTGGCCCAGGGCCTTGAACACGGCCGCGCGGGCCTCGTAGCGTTGCAGATCGTCGGGCATGGATTCCCTCGCTTGTCTATTTGGCAAAATAGCCAATAATGCGCCGTTGTCAAGGACCATCTTCTCAGGCATGGTCGTTCAGCCCGTGGAACCGCGCCACCGGCGGGGCGTGACGCATGATCGTCACGCCGTGGGCCGCGCCGCGCGCCCGCGCCCACACCAGCCCGAGGAACCCGATGAAGACCAAGGAAATCTTCCGCTGTTCGGCCTGCGGCGGCCAGTCCCCGCGCTGGCAGGGCCAGTGCCCCTCCTGCGGGGAATGGAACACCCTGGCCGCCGTGGAGGTGGCCAGGAAGACCGGCCGCGCCGCCGGGCGTTCCGCCTCCACGCCCCTGCCCCTGGAGGAGGTGGACGCCATCGACCTCAGGGCGCGGGGCACGGGCTTCGCGGCCCTGGACGCCGTGCTCGGCAAGGGTCTCGTGCCCGGCGGGGCCGTGCTCCTGGGCGGCGAGCCGGGCATCGGCAAGTCCACCCTGCTCCTCCAGCTGGCCGGACGCCAGGCCGCCCTGGGCCGCAAGGCCGTCTACCTCTCCGGCGAGGAGAGCCTGCCCCAGCTCAAGGCCCGCGCCGAGCGCCTGGGCCTGCTCGGCCCCGGCCTCCTGGCCCTCTCCTCCACCCGCACCGAGGACGCCCTGGCCGTGCTGGCCGATCCCGAGCCCCCGGACCTGCTCATCGTGGACTCGGTGCAGACCCTGGCCTCGCCCCAGGCCGACGGCATCCCCGGCAGCGTCTCCCAGGTCCGCGCCGTGTCCGGCGAACTGGTGGACGCCGTGAAGAAGACCGGCGCGACCCTCGTGCTCGTGGGCCACGTGACCAAGGACGGCCAGATCGCCGGGCCCAAGCTCCTGGAGCACATGGTCGACACCGTGCTCTACCTGGAGGGCGACCGCCAGCTGGCCGCCCGGCTCCTGCGCGTGCTCAAGAACCGCTTCGGCCCCAGCGACGAGCTGGTGGTCTTCACCATGCGCGAGCAGGGCCTGGAGATCGTGGACGATCCCTCGACCTTCTTCCTCTCGGCCCGCGACGCCTCCCTGCCCGGCACGGCCGTCGCCCTGGCCGTGGACGGCCAGCGGCCCTTCGCCGTGGAGCTCCAGGCCCTGGCGTCGAAGACCTACCTGGCCATTCCCCGGCGGGTGGCCCTGGGCTTCGACACGAACCGCCTGAACCTGCTCCTGGCCGTGGTCGAGCGGCGGCTGCGCCTCAACCTGGCCCAGTCCGACATCTATGCCAAGACCGGCGCGGGCCTGGCCCTGCGCGACCCGGGCATGGACCTGGCCCTGGTGGCGGCGGTCCTCTCCTCGTTCTACGACCGGCCCCTGCCCGAGGCGGCCGTGTTCTGGGGCGAGGTGGACCTCAACGGACAGGTGCGCCCCGCCCCGGGCCACGAGGTCCGGCTGCGCCAGGCCCGGCGCCTGGGCTACGAGCCCGTGCACCCTGGAATCTGCAAGACCCTCGCGGACGTGCAGCGGAAGCTGTTCGGAAGAGGGGAGTAGGCGGGATGCGGGGGCTCCGCCCCCGGCCCCCCGCCAGGGTCCGGCGGACCCTGGACCCGGCATGAAAAGAGAGAAGAACGTGGGAATAGAAACCAAGGCGGTGCTGGCGGAGGCCGGGAAGCTGGGGCTGGTCCTGGACCAGGACCAGGCCGGGAAGCTGGCGGTCTATCTGGAGCTGCTGGAGAAGTGGAACCGGCTCACCAACCTGGTGGGCCCCCGGGAGTGGCGCGCCATGTTCGCCACCCTGGTGGTGGACAGCATCCACCTGGCGGGATTCCTGGAAGGGTTGGCGCTGCCCGGTGCGCCCCGCTGCCTGGACCTGGGCGCGGGCGCGGGCCTGCCCGGAATTCCGCTCAGGGTGTTGTGGGAGAGGGGAGAATATCACCTGGTGGAGGTGCGCGAGAAGCGCATCACCTTCCTGCGCCTCGCCCTGGGCACGCTCAAGCTGCCGGGAACCTTCGTCTTCGGCGGCCGGACCGAGGACGCGGCCAGGAAGCTGGGTCCGGCCGACCTCGTGCTGAGCCGGGCCTTCATGCCCTGGGCCGAACTCCTGCCCCTGACCCGGCCCATGCTCGCCCCGGGCGGCCGGGTGGTCGTCCTGGCCAACGAGCCCGCGCCGAAGCTGCCGGAGGCCTGGCGGCTGGAGGCGGAGCGGGAATACGACGTGGCCGGAAAGCCGCGCTACTTCTGGTCCGTGTTCCCGGACAGCAGCTCCATGTAGCCGTCGCGGAAGATGAGCTTCGTGGCCAGGGCGTCGGCCTTCTCGGCCACGTCCATGAACTTCTCCAGGAACTCCAGGATGAGCAGGCGCTTGTCCTCGTCGCCGTTCTCGAACTCGAAGGCGAGGTCGCCGGAGTCCATGAAGGACTCGATCTTGTTCAGATACTCCAGGTCCAGCAGCATGTGTCCGTCCTTGTCGCGATGATGGGGCCTAATCGTGATGGTAGGGCAGGCCCCTGATGATGGTCGCCGCCCGGTAGACCTGCTCCAGGAGCACCACCCGGGCCAGCTCGTGGGGCAGGGTCATGCGTCCCAGGCTCCAGAGGAACCGCGCCCGGGCGCGCAGCTCGTCGGTCAGGCCGTAGGCCCCGCCCACCACGAAGCAGGGCTTCGTGTTCGGGTCCTCGGTCCACTGCCGCAGCTTGCCCGCCAGTTCGCGCGAGGCCAGCTCGCGCCCGCGCTCATCCAGGCAGACGACGAAATCCTTGGGCCCCAAGGCGTCCAGCAGGGCCTTGGCCTCGCGGGCGCTCTTCTCCGCCGGGGGCAGCTTGCCCGGGGCGTCCTTGGCCACGGTCTCCTCCCAGGCCAGCAGGGGCTTGAGCCGGGCCAGATAGTGGGCGGCCGCGTCGCGGAAAAAGGGCTCCTTGAGCCGCCCCACCCAGAGAAACCGCGCGCCGACCGCCACGCTCAGTCCACCGAGAGCAGCCGGGCCGAGAGGCGTCCGTCCTCGTAGTCCAGGCGGACGTAGCCGCCGAGGGCCAGCATGCCGGGGTTGAGGACCAGGGTCCGGCCCAGGCGGTCCTCGGCGCGGGACTCGTGGATGTGGCCGGTGAGGCAGACCTCGGGCTGGGCCCGATCCAGGAAGCGGCGCACCGCCGCGCTGCCCACGGACACGCCCGAGCCCAGGCGGTCGGCCTTGGTGTTCAGGGGAGGGGCGTGGACCACGGCCACCACGCGCTCGAAGGCCCGGGCGCGCTCGAAGGTCTGGTCCAGCCAAGCCTCCAGCTGCTCCTCGCCGGCCTCGCTGGGCGTGCCGAAGGGCGTGGGATTGGAGAAGCCCACGCCCATGAGGCCCAGGCCCGGCGCGAGCTCACGCGTCTCCAGGTGGATGTTCAGGCCCTCGGCCACGAGGTAGTCGTGGGCCGCGGCCGTGTCCATGTTGCCGATCTGGGCCAGGACGTTGGGATTCGCGGCCCGGACGGCCTCGATGACGCGGCGGGCCTCGGCCGCGCCGCCCTTGTTGGTCATGTCGCCGGTGACGATGACGCCCCGGGCCTCCGCAAGGCCCGGAATGCGGGACAGGGTGCTCAGGTCCTCGTGAATGTCCCCGAACGCGATCCAGTACATGAAACCCTCTCCTCGGCCCCGGGCCTTCGGAGGGGGCCCGGGAGCGCTACTCGATGGCGATGGTGCGGGTCGTGGTCTTTTCGGCCTTGGGCAGGCTCACGGTGAGCACGCCCTTGTCGAACCTGGCCTTGACCTTCTCCGATTTCACCTCGCGAGGCAAGGGCACGGAACGCACGAAGCTGCCGTAGCTGCGCTCGATGCGGTGGTAGTTCTCCTTCTTCTCCTCGCCCTCGAACTTCTTCTCGCCCTTGATGAGCAGGACGTTGTTCTCCAGGGAGAGCTCCACGTCCTTGGCCTCCAGGCCGGGCAGCTCGGCCTTGACCGTGATCTCCTTGTCGTCCTCGCTCAGGTCCACGGCCGGATAGGCCGTGTCGCGCATGGGCAGGTTCGGAAAGCCCTCGAAGGGCGCTTTCCAGAAGTCCTCCATGAGGTCGAACAGGCTGGCCGGACGGCGGGTGGCCAGGGAACGCTCCCGCAACTCGGGAAGAAACCGCTTGAACATGGTTCTCCTCCTTTTTGAGGGATGATGTGGTTTGGGGTGAATCCCAAATAAGACGGCATGTTGAAAAGTCAACCGCTTCCTGTTGAAAACGAAGAGGAGCAGGCCTCTCCCGCCTCGCCCAGACGGGCGGGCTCCGTGGGCGTCAGGTCGAAGGCCAGTTCGAAGCCCGTGCCCTGTTCCCGCTCCCAGCGCGGCCGTCCGCCGAGTTGTTCGCAGAGAGCCCGCACGAGTTCCAGGCCCAGGGTCTCCGCCTCCTCCGGGTCCAGCCCGGGGGGCAGGCCCACGCCGTCGTCGCGCACGCGCAGCACGGCCCGGCCGCCGTCCCGCCGGAAGTCCACCCGCAGGACGCCGCGCCTGTCCCCGGGGAAGGCGTGACGCAGGGCGTTGGCCATGAGCTCCCCGGCCAGCAGGCCGCAGGGCGCGGCCTGGTCCAGGCCGAGCACCGCGTCGTTCTCGAAGATCTCCAGCCGCACCCGGCCGTCGGGGTCATGCCGCCGGGAGAGGGCCTGGGCCAGCTCGCGGACATAGGTGCGCAGGCACACGCTGGTCACGTCCCCGGAGCGCGAGAGCACGTCATGGGCCCGGCCCAGGGTCTGCACCCGCTCCAGGCTCTCGGAGAGCATGGCCCGGTCGGCCGAGCTCTCGTAGCGCAGGCCCTGGAGGTTGAGCATGCTCTGCACGAGCTGGAGGTTGTTCTTCACCCGGTGGTGCACCTCCCGCAGGAGGAGGTCCTTTTGCCGCAGGGAGGCGCGCAGGGCCTCCTCGGCCCGGAGGTGCAGCTCCCGGCGCTCCATGGCCTCCAGGGCGAAGCCCACGTCCAGGGCGATCTCCCGCACCAGGGAGGCCTCGCGTTCGCGGAAGAACCCCGCCTCCCCGCCGCAAAACCCCAGGACCACGGCCGGGCGGCCGCGCACCAGGACCGGCGCGGCGGCCAGGGAACGGCAGCCCTGGGTCAGGGCCGCGTCCACCCAGGGTTCGGAGGGAGCCACGCGCAGGTCGTGGACGATCCAGGTCTCGCCCGAGGCCAGGGCCTCCGCCGCCGGGCAGCCGTCCCCGCTCTCCAGGAACGGGGCCGTATCCAGGTTTCCGGCCGAGGCCAGGAGCCGCAGCCCGCCCGCCTCCCCGGCGGCCTCGGCCACGAAGGCGGGCCGGAACCCGCCGAACTCCACGGCGACGCCGCAGATGTCCCGGAACAGGCGGTCGCGGTCCGTTTCGCGCACAATGGCCTGGTTCACCTGGCTGAGCACCGCATAGAGCCGGGTCAGCCTCTCCAGCTCGCGCTGGCGGGCCATGAGTCTGCCGTATTCGCGCCAGAGCAGGACCGCCAGGAGCAGGGCGGTGCAGACCACGAAGAACCAGCCCTTCCAGGTCTGCATGCGCGAGAGCGCGGCCGGGGTCGCGGCCAGCATCTCCACGAAGGCGTCGGAAAAGACGATCCAAAGGGCGGCCAGGGCCGCGTAGGCCAGCGGTATCGCCCACACCGCGCGGAAGACGGGAAAGCGGGTTCCTGCCATTTTTCAACAATAGCCCGGAAGCACGAGGCTGTCCACGCGGCGGAAGGGGCGCGGCGAAACGAAAAGGGCCGCCCCACGCTGCGGAGCGGCCCCGGACGGGCGTTCACGGCCTCGCCTAGCGGGCGGGCTTCTTGCTCTTCATGATCGGGCGGCCCAGGCCCACGGAGCGGAGCTTCTCGCGCATGCCGTCCGTGCTGCTGGGCGTGCCGCGATAGACGACCATCACGCGGTGCCAGGTGGCCCCGTTCTCGTTGGCCGTCTCCAGGGAGGTCTTCAGCCCCGTGGCCTCGATGCGCCTGCGCAGGGCCTCGGCCGGGTCGCGGTCCTTGAAGGCCGCGGCCTGGTAGACATAGTCGAAGACGCCTTCGCCGTTCGGGTCCTTGGCCTCGGCCTTGGCCTTGGGCTCGGGCCTGGGGGCCTCGGCCTTCTGGTTCCTGGCCTTCTCCGAGGCGCGCACGGCCTCGATGGCCTTGGCCTTGGCCTCCGCGTCGGCCTTGGCCTTTGCGTCGGCTTCCGCCTTGGCCTTCTTGTCGTCCTTGGCCGGGGCCTTGGCCTCGGGCTTGGGAGCCTCGGCCTTCTGGCCCTTGGCCGCGCCCGAGGTCTGGGTCAGCTGCTCCATGTAGTGCAGCTCCTCGGGCTTGAGCACCTGGGGCTCGGGAGCCGTGGCGTTGGCCGGGACCGGAACGGGCATGATCCGCGCCAGCTCCGGCACCTCGGCCTCGGGGCGGTAGCCCCGGCCGATGAGGATGCCGAGCACGAAGAACACGGTCAGGGCCACGGCCAACCCTCCCCCCAGGCCCACGAGCTGGGGCAGGGAGAAGGTGTAGGAATAGGTCTTGGGCTCGCCCTTGCGGGACGGGACTTTCTTCATCTGGTTCATGCGCGGCGATTCCCTACATGGATTCCGGCGCCGAGACGCCCAGGAGGTCCAGCCCGTTCCTCAGCACCCGCGCCACGCAGTCCAGGAGCAGGAGCCGGGCCCGGCACAACGGCGCCTCGGCGGAAAGCACATGATGCAACGTATAGTATTTATGGAGACTTGAAGCAAGCTCCTGAAGATAATAGCTGATCAGGTGCGGGCTGTAGCTCTGGGCGGCCGACTCCACGGTGTCCCGCAGCCGGGACATGAGCCGCATGAGCTCCAGGTCCTCGGCCGTGTCCAGCAGCTCCAGGGCCCCGGGCTCGGTCCCGGCCGGGGCCAGGTTCTGGTCGGCGGCCTTGCGCATGAGCGAGCGGATGCGCGCGTGGGCGTACTGCACGTAGTACACCGGGTTGTCCATGCTCTTCTGCTTGACCAGGTCCAGGTCGAAGTCCAGCTTGCTGTCGCTCTTGCGCGAGAGGAACATGAAGCGGGCCGCGTCCGCGCCCACCTCGTCGATCACGTCGCGCAGGGTCTCGAACTGCCCGGCGCGGGTGCTCATGGCGATCTGCTCGCCGCCGCGCAGGAGGTTCACCAACTGGACCAGGATCACGGCCAGCTTGCCCTTGTGGCCCAGGGCCTCCACGGCGGCCTGCATGCGCGGCACGTAGCCGTGGTGATCCGCGCCCCAGATGTCCACCACCATGTCGAAGCCCCGGCGGTACTTGTGGTAGTGGTAGGCGATGTCCGAGGCGAAATAGGTCAGCTCGCCGGTGGACTTGCGCAGCACGCGGTCCTTGTCGTCCCCGAGTTCGGTGGTCTTGAACCAGAAGGCCCCGTCCTGCTCGTAGGCCAGGCCGCGCTCCTTGAGGAAGGCGAAGGCCATGTCCACCAAGCCCTCGGCCAGCAGGCTCTTCTCCGAGAACCAGACGTCGTGGCCCACGCGGAAGTCGTTCAGGTCCCGCTTGATCCCGTCCAGGATGCCGTTCATGCCGTAGTCGTAGCAGAGGTCCACGGCCTCGGCCTCGGGACGGGAAAGGATGTCCGGGTGTTTCGCCAGGACCTCGGCGGCGATGTCCTTGATGTAGTCGCCGCGATAGAAGTCCTCGGGGTCCGGCACGGGACGCCCCTGGGCCTGCTGCAGGCGGACCCAGATGGACTCGCCCAGGATGCGCATCTGGCGGCCCGCGTCGTTGATGTAGTATTCGCGCTCCACCTCGAAGCCGGCCTTGGCCAGGATGCGCGACAGGGAGTCGCCCAGGGCCGCGCCCCGGCCGTGGCCGATGTGCAGCGGGCCCGTGGGGTTGGCCGAGACGTACTCCACCTGGACCTTGCGGCCCGTGCCCAGCTCCGAGACGCCGAAGGCCTCGCCCGCCTCCAGGACCTCGGCCAGGACCTTGCGCCAGAAGCTCGGGGCCAGGGTCACGTTGAGGAAGCCGGGACCGGCCACCTCCACGGAGGCCACGTCCGGGGTCCGGGCCAGCTCCTCCCGGATCTCCTCGGCCACCTGGCGGGGGTTCTTCTTGGCCTGGGCGGCCAGCATCATGGCCACGTTGGCCGAGAGGTCGCCGAACCTGCGGTCCTTGGGCGGCTCGATCACGGCCTTGTCCGGCCAGCTCCAGCCCTTGCCCTCCAGGATGCCCCGCAGCCGCTCCTCGACATACTGTTTCGCGTTCATCAAAAGGCTCCTTGCTCGCAAACGGTCCGGGCCGTGTACCATCTTTCGACCCGGCTGGAAATCCCCGCCCCGGAAGCGCGCTTGACCGGGCCCCGGGCTTGGTGCATGCCCGTGCCATGATGGACGATTCCCGCCCCCTGCCGCCGCTGTACACCTACGACTTCGTGGTGCTCTGCCTGGTGACCCTGTTCGGCTTCGCCAACATCGCCATGTTCTACAGCTTCCACGTCTACATGCAGCGCCTGGGCCTGCCCCCGGACTGGCGCGGGCCGCTGCTGGCCCTGGAGCCCATGGCGGCGCTCGTCCTGCGGCCGTTCCTGGGCCCCCGGCTGACGCCCTGGAACGCCACCCGCGCGGCCCTGGCCGGGCTGGCGGCCATGGCCCTGGCCCTGCTCTGCTACCCCCTGGCCCGGAGCGTCTGGCCCCTGGCCCTGGTGCGGCTCCTGCACGGCGCGGGCTTCGTGGTCCTGGTCTCCTCGGTGGCCGTGCTTCTGGCCCACGTCCTGCCCCGGGAACGCAGCGGCCAGGGGTTCGGTGTCTACACCGTGGCCACGCTCCTGCCCTTCGCCCTGATCCCCCCGCTGGTGGAGGCTCTTTTGCGCATCCTGGGCGACGAGGCGCTGGTCTACGCCTGGGCCGCGATCCTCTGCCTGCCCTCGGCTCTGTTCCTTCTGCCCCTGGGACGGCGGCTGGCCCGGCAGGCCCCGGCCGCGCCGCTCGCGACAACGGGATCCAAAACCCTAGCCGGGTTGCGCCTGCCCGGCGTACCTCGGCTTCTGATCGCCGCTCTTTTTCTCTTCCTGGCCACCACGCCGGTGACGTTCTTCATCAAGCGGCTGGCCCTGGACGCGGGCCTGGACGATCCAGGCCTGTTCTTCAGCGTGTCCATGGCCGCGACCATCGCCACGCGTCTGTTCTCCGGGCGACTCTTCGACCGCCTGCCCAAGGGCCCGGTGACGGCCCTGGCCCTGGCTGGGCTGGCGCTCTGCCTCGCCTGCCTGGGCCTGGCCCGGGACGGGGCTTCCCTGTTGACCCTGGCCGCGCTCTACGGCCTCTGCCTGGGCGTGGCCATGCCCCTGCTGAACGCTTCGATCTTTCTGGCCACGCCGCCGGACCTGCGCGGGGTGGTCCTGAACCTCTTCCTCTTCACCATGGATGCGGGCACGGTCCTCGGTCCGCTGCTGGGCGGGCTGCTCCTGGCCCGAGGCGTATCACTGGAGGGAGTCTATCAAGTTTGCGGCCTGGCGGCGGCCATGGGCCTATGCTGGGTTCTGGCCGCGCGGACCAGGGATTCGGCGGGCTAGAGGTCGGCCAGACGCAGAAGCAGGTTCCCGGCCACCTGGCGGCGGTACCCGGCCGAGGCGCGGGCGTCGTCGATGGGCCGCACGGCCGCGCGCACGGCCCGGGCGGCGCGCTCCAGGGCCGAGAGCGTCAGGCGGCGGCCGCGCAAGAACTCCTCGGCCTCGGGGCAGCGCAGCACAGTGGGCGCGGCCGAGCCCACGGCCAGCCGGGCCTCGGCCACCATGCCCTTCTCCAGCCGGGCCAGCACGGCCAGACTGACCACCGCGATGGCCAGGGCCGCGCGGCGGCCCGCCTTCTCGAAATGCTGCACCTGAAAATCAGCGGACAGGGGAACCCGGACCGCGCCGACGATCTCACCCGGGGCCAGGGCCGCGCGGCCGGGTCCGAGCAGGAATTCCGACAGCGGCAAAAGGCGCGTCCCTCCGGCGGAAAGCAACTCCACCCGGGCCTCCAGCACTGCCAGGGCTGGCAGGCTGTCCCCGGCGGGCGAGGCGGTGCAGAGGTTGCCGCCCAGGGTGCCCATGTTGCGGATGGCCGGACCGCCCACCTCGGACACGGCCCGGGCCAGGACCGGGGCGTGGCGCAGCACCAGGGGGTGCCGGGCGATCATGGCGTGGGTGGCCAGGGCCCCGATGCGCAGGCCCCGGCCCTGGCGGCGGATGGTCCGCAGCTCCGCCAGCCGCTCCAGTCCCACGAGGGCCTCGGGCCGCTGCCGCCGCGCCCGCAGACGCACGAGCAGGTCCGTGCCCCCGGCCAGGAGCGGGGCCTCGGGGCAGGCCGCCAGGGCCTCCCAAAGCTCGGGCAGGGTCGCGGGCAGGAGCACCCGGGTCATTTCTTCCTCCGTCCACCGCGCCGCTCCCTGGCGGCGGCCTGGACCGCGTCCACGATCTTCACGTAGCCCGTGCAGCGGCAGAGGTTGCCGGACAGGCCCCGGCGCACGTCCTCGCGGTCCGGATCCGGATTTTCGCGCAGCAGGGACTCGGCGGCCAGGACCATGCCCGGGGTGCAGAACCCGCACTGCACGGCCCCGTGTTCGGCGAAGGCGACCTGGAGCGCATGCGGCGCGTCCTGATCGCCCAGGCCCTCGCAGGTGACCACCTCCCGGCCCTCCAACTGGGCCGCCAGAAGCAGGCAGGACAGCTTCAGCTCGCCGTCCAGGAGCACGGAGCAGGCCCCGCACTCGCCCGTGCCGCAGCCCTCCTTGACCGAGAGCGCGCCCAGGTCTTCGCGCAGGATATCCACGGCGCGGCGGCCGGGGTCGGTGTCCAGGGCCACGGGGCGGCCGTTGAGCGTGAAGCGGATGGTCATGTGTTCTTCCTCGCCCGGCGCAGGGCGGCCAGCACGCGCTCCGGGGTGAGCGGGGCCGCGTCCAGGCGGATTCCGGCGGCCTGCTCCACGGCCGAGGCCACGGCGGGCAGGGGCGCGTCCATGGCCACCTCGCCCACGCCCTTGAGCCCTCCGGGACCGCTCGATTCATGGGAGGGCACGGCCAGGGAGCCGATCTCCGGCAGGTCCAGGGCCGTGGGCACGAGATAGGTGGAGAGGTCCGGGGTGAGCAGGCGGCCGTCGCGGGAGGCGCAGTCCTCCATGAGGGCCAAGCCCAAACCCTGGGCCGCTCCGCCCTGGATCTGCTGCTCGAAGCCCTGGGGCAGGACCACCCCGCCGCCGTCCGTGGCCGCGAAATAGTCCGCCACGCGCACCCGGCCGGTGAGCTCGTCCAGCTCCACCCGGGCCAGATGGGCCGAGTAGGCGAAGAGCAGGTGCGGGAAACCCAGTACGAAGCCCCGGCTCGCACCGGAGACTTCGCGGGCCACGGGCATGGCGAATTCGGCCACGCTGATCCGGTCGTCCCGGGGCAGGAAGCGGGCCATGAGGGCCAGGGACACGGACTTGCACGCGTCGGGCCAGATCACCCGTCCGGACTCCAGGACCAGGCTCGAGGGGTCGTCGCAGAGCAGGAACAGAGCCGCGCGGGCCCGCACCTTGTCGGCCATGGCGGCGCAGGCCTTGAGCAGGGCGTTGCCGAAGGTGTAGGTGGTCCGCCCGGCCGCGGACGAGCCCGAGGGGTGGCAGCGTTCCGTGTCCGGGAGCACGATGTCCAGTTCTTCGCGCGGCTGGTTCAGGGCCTGGGCCGCCATGGCCGCGTGGCCGCCGACGTTGCCCTGGCCCATGTCGCTCACCGCGCAGTAGATCCGGAAGCGGCCCTCCTCGGTGAGTTCCACCTTGGCCGCGGCCATGTCCGGCAGGCCGCCGCCGTAGCCCATGGCGTTGTGCGCCAGGGCCACGGCCACGCCCCGCCGCGTCCGGGCCGGGGCCTGGGCCGCCCACTCCCGGCGGGAGGCCCAGAAGGGATGGTCGCGCAGGGCGGTCAGGCAGGCCCGGGCCTCGGTGGAGCCGGTGAGCCGCACCCCGCAGGCGTTCTCCTCGCCGGGGCCCAGGACGTTCTTCAGCCGCAGTTCCAGGGGATCCAGGCCCAGCTTGGCGGCCAGGCGGTCCATCATGCGCTCGGCGCAAAAGGTGGCCTGGGCCACGCCGAAGCCGCGCATGGCCCCGGACACGGGGTTGTTCGTGTAGACGCAGAAGCCGCGCACGAGTATGTGCGGCACGCGGTAGGGCCCGGCCATGTGCTCCATGCCCAGTTCCAGGACCTCGCCGCCCAGGTGGGCGTAGGCCCCGGTGTCCAGGACCATGCGGCAGCGCAGCGCGCGCAGCGTTCCGTCGCGGTCCGCGCCCAGTTCGCAGCGCAGAATCGAGGGATGGCGCTTGTACCCGGCGGAAAAGCTCTCCTCCCGGCTCCAGGCCATGCGCACCGGCCGTCCGTCGGCGTGGAGCGCGGCCAGGGCCAGGAGGCACTGCACCGTGGAGCCGTCCTTGCCGCCGAAGCCGCCGCCCAGGTAGGGCGCGCGAACGCGGACGGACAGCGGGTCCAGGCCCAGCGCCTGGGCGACCTCGAAGCGGTCGCGGAACGGGGACTGGGTGGACACGGTCATGTCCAGTACGCCGTCGGGCAGGCGGCGGGCCACCCCGCACTCGGTCTCCAGGAAGGCCGGGGCCTGCCGGGGCGTCTCGAAGGTTCCGCGCACCACCACAGGGCAGGCGGCCAGGGCCCGGGCCGCGTCGCCCTTGCGGATCTCGGCGGCCATGAGCACGTTGCCGCCCTCGCGGCCCGCATGCACCCGAGGCGCGCCCGGCCGCATGGCCTCGCGCGGATCGAAGACCGCGGGCAGGGGCTCCAGGTCCGCGCGCAGCAGTCCCAGGGCCCGCTCCAGGGCCTCCCTGGACTCGGCCAGGACCAGGGCCACGGGGTCGCCCGCGTGGCGCACCACGTCCCCGCAGAGCACGGGCTGGTCCTTGTGCACGATGCCCTGGAGGTTCGCTCCGGGCACGTCGGCCGCGGTGAGCACCTTGAGCACGCCGGGCAGGGCCAGGGCCTCGGCCGTGTGCACGGCCAGCACCCGGGCGTGGGCCGCGCCGGGACGGAAGGCTCCGGCCCAGAGGCAGCCCTCGGGATACTGGTCGGCGGCGAAGCGCTCCGCGCCGCAGGCCTTGGGCAGGGCGTCCACGCGCGGAAAGCGTCCGCTCACGCGGCTCCCCCGACGAGGCGGCGGTAGTCGGCGCGGACCATGTCCACCACGGCCCTGGCGCGGTCGTTGATGAGCTGGAGGTGGTCGAAGTCCGGCGGCGCGGCCGGCTTCTGCATGAGCAGGCCGTCGGAAACGAACCAGGCCGGGCAGAGCCCGCCCAGGAACCAGCCGCGTCCGCGCAGCTGTTCCACGGCCCACGGGCAGCCCGGATCGGCCAGGTTCACATAGACCTGGACCACGGCCGGATTCCCGGCCTCGGCGCGGTCCAGCCGCTCGGCCAGGTCCGCGCCCGCCACCGACAGATGGCCGCGCACCACCCCGGCCCCGGCGAAGTGCTCCACCTTCATGGAACTGGCGCAGTCCTCCGTGGGTTCCCGGGGCTGCCCGGGCGCGCGGTCCAGGTTCAGGCCCTGGTACATGGCGGCCAGCTCCCCGGCGTAGCGCGGCGGCGTGTGCACCAGGGAATGCCGGTCCTGGTTCACCCGGCCGCAGAAGAGGCAGCTGACCCGGCCCACGGCCCCCTCGGCGGCGTAGGCCGCCTCGGGCATGAGCGAGCACTCCAGTCCCGTGGGCAGCGCGCCCACGCGCAGGGAGAACTTCTGGGTCACGGTGTGGTGGCAGACCGCCTCGCCGAACAGGGCCTTCACGCGGGAGTCCGGGAGCACGTTGCGGATCTTGAAGTCGTAGAGCCGGAACACGATGCGGCCCATGCGGTAGGCCCGCAGGACGAGGGTCTGGCCGATCTCGTAGCAGCCGGGATTGGGCGCGGAGCTGCGGTAGACGCTGGACGCGCCCAGGATGTCCCCTGAAGGCGTCCGGGCCACCACGCAGAGAATGTGGCCCTTGGCCGTCTCCTCGATGAACCGCTCCGGGATGTACGGCGTGTCCACGGGATAGGCGTCGCCGTAGATTTCGTAGTAGAGCCGCCCGACCCCCAGGGCGTCCTCGGGCCGGAAGTGGTCGATGGCGTATTCCTGGTCCGGCTCCACGGGCGGCAGGGCCGCCAGCCGGGCGATGGCCTCCTTCCGATCCATGTCAGCCCGCCTTGCCGTCGAGGAAGGCCGCGAAGTCGTTCAGGGTCCGCAGGCGCATCATCTCCGCGTCGGAGATGGAAATCTGGAAGCGGTCCTCCAGCAGGGCGATGAAGGCCGGGAAGTCGATGGAGTCCATGCCCTGGCGCAGCAGGGGCACGTCCGCCAGCCATTCGTCGCCGCCCGTCGGGGCCAGTCCGGCGTCCCGCAGGGCCTGTTGCAGGGCCTTGATGTCCACAGCCATGCGTCTCTCCTCGCGTCAGTTCGTTTTTCCGGCGGCCTCGGCCCGCAGGCGGAAGCGCTGGATCTTGCCGGTGGGTGTCTTGGGCAGATCCTGGCGGAACTCCACGCGCACCGGGCACATGTAGCCGGGCAGGAGCTTCGCCGCGTGGGCCCGCAGTTCGCGGACCAGAGCCGGGCCGGGCTCGGCTCCGGGCGCGGGCACCACGAAGGCGCAGGGCCGGTCCAGGCCCTCCACCTTGCAGGCCGCCACGGCGCACTCATGCACGGCCGGATGCCGCCGCAGGGCGTCCTCCACGCGCATGGGGGCCACCCAGTGGGCCCCGGCCTTGATCATGTCGTCGCTGCGGCCCTGGTGCGAATAGAATCCGCCCGCGTCGCGGACGTAGACGTCGCCGGTGCGCAGCCAGCCGTCCGGGAGCATGGTCTCCCGGGTCTTGTCCGGCCGGTTCCAGTAGAAGGGCGCGATGCCCGGCCCGCGTACGAGCAGGTCTCCGGCCTGGCCCGGGGGCACGTCCCGGCCCTCCTGGTCCACGATGCGCACCTCGTAGCCCGGCACCGGCGTGCCCGAGCTTCCCGGCCGCGCGCTCTCCGGCCGGTTGGAGATGAACACGTTGCAGGCCTCGGTGGAGCCGATGCCGTCCAGCAGGTCCATTCCGGCGGCCCGCCGCCACTCCTCGAAAAGCGCCGCGGGCAGGGCCTCGCCCGCCGAGAAGCAGACCTTGAGCGAGGAGAGGTCCATGCCCGGCTCCAGGGCCCGGAGCATGAGGTTGTAGAGCGTGGGCACGCAGAAGAAGTGCGTGGGCCGGAAGGCGGCGATGGCCTCGAACAGATCGTAGGGCCCGGGCTTGCCCGGGAAGAGCAGGGCCGTGGCCCCCACGCTCAGGTTGATGAGCAGGGAGGTCTCCAGGCCGTAGGCGAAATAGAGCTTGCTGGCCGAGAAGATGCGGCTGTTTCCGTCCATCGCGAGAACCTGGCGGCCCCAGGTCTCGGCGGGCACGAAGCAGTCGGCCTGGCGGTGGGGCACGCCCTTGGGCCGTCCGGTGGAGCCGGAGCTGAAGAGCATGAAGGCCAGGTCGTCGGCGGCCCTGGGCACGGTCTGGAAGCTGTCCGGCAGCCCGGCCAGGTCCGGGCCGGTGCGGGCGCAGGGGATCAGGCGGTCCCCGGCGGCGGAGGCGGCCGGATGGCCGGGGTCGGCGCAGACGAACCGCGCGCCGCAGTCCTCCAGGACCAGGCCGTAGTCCTCGGCGGCCAGGGTCGTGCTCATGGCCGCGGCCACGCCGCCCGCCAGGATCGTGCCCAGGAAGGCCGTGACGAAGGCCGGGGAGTCCTCCAGGGCCAGGGCCACGCGCTCGCCGGGGACCAGCCCCCGCCGGGCCAGGAGATGGGCCATGCGGGCCGCGTCGCGGGCCAGACCGGCGTAGGACAGGGAGTCCCCGCCGCAGACATGGGCCGTCTTGTCCGGGTGGACCTCCAGATTGCGGGCCAGCAGGGCGGCCGCCGCGTTTCCGTCGTGGGTCATGCTTCCCCCTGGGCCTCGGATGTGCTCCGAAGCACTTCTTTTTTTATCAGGAGGGCCGGAGCAAGTCCATGCCGGAGGCGGCACGGCGAAACGGGTTCGGCCCCGGGGTTCCCGCAAACCCCGGGGCCGAACCTGGAATTGCAGCCCGGAAGGAGGCCGGGCCGGTCGGTCAGCAGTCGTGAAAATCCTTGTTGATGTAGAAACAGAGGTCGAACAAGTTGTTCACCATGTCGTCCACGGGGTCGTCCTGACGCATGAGCCCGTAGAGCGATTTGTTGATGATTTTCGAGAAGAGCAGACCGATGAGCTGTTCATCGTACATGGTCCAGTATTTCGTCCCCGAGGGGAACTTCTTGACGAATCCCTGATAGTACACGGCACCTCTCCCTGGTTCCAGGCTTCCGATCCATGTGAAGCCGCACGCTGTTGCCCATCTTATCGACCGATGGCCGGGGCACTTTATACGTCCCCGGCATTTTCCCGCCCGGCCGCGTCCCGCTTGCCTTCCCGGCCAAGCAGCCGTATCAGGGAATCGGCAAGCGCCCGTCACCGTGTCACGAACCGGTGACGGAACAACGGAACATCTCACGAGAATGTCACACCGGCGGCTTTATCAGGCCAATATTTCGGGTTACTGACATTTTTCACGCGGCCCCCACGGCCGCCAGAAGGAGATCGCCCGTGTCGGACGCCAACATCCTGGTCATCGAAGACAACGAAGATACCCGCGAACTGTTGCGGTACAACCTCGCCGCCTCCGGCTACCAGGTGGCCTCGGCGGCCGACGGCCACGAGGGCCTGGAAACGGCCCGCGCCATCCTCCCCGACCTCATCCTCCTGGACCTCATGCTGCCCGGCATGGACGGCCTGGAGGTCTGCCGCCGCCTCAAGCAGAACCAGGAGACCTCGCGCATCCCGGTGATCATGCTCACGGCCCGGGGCGAGGAGGTGGACCGCATCGTGGGCCTGGAGCTGGGGGCCGACGACTACGTGGTCAAGCCCTTCAGCCCGCGCGAGCTGGCGCTGCGCATCAAGGCCGTGCTCCGCCGCGCCCCGGGCGAGGACGGCGACCCCGACGAGCCCTGGGAAGAGGACGGCCTGCGCGTGGACTTCGCCGCGCACACCGTGGACATCAACAACGAGCGGGTGCAGCTCACGGCCACGGAGTTCAAGCTCCTCTCCGAGCTCATCCGGGGCCGGGGCAAGGTCCAGACCCGCGACCACCTCCTGGACATGGTCTGGGACACCCACTTCGAGGGCTACTCCCGCACCGTGGACACCCACATCCGCCGCCTGCGCCAGAAGCTCGGCGAATTCGCGGACTGGGTCGAGACCGTGCGGGGCGTGGGCTACCGCTTCCGAAGCCGCCCCGTGTCATGAACGCCCGGCCTACGCTCGTCCTGCGCCTCGGAGCGGCCTTCTGGGCCGCCATGCTGGCCGCGCTGGCCGCCGGAACGCTTCTCCCCTCTCTGTCCCGCCTGCCCCTGGCCCTCGCCGCGGCCCTGGTCCTGGCCCCGGCGGCCCTGGTCCTGGCCGGGCTGCTCCTGCGGCCCCTGCGGGGCCAGGTCGCGGGCCTGACCCATGATCTGGAGCGCCTCGGCGACGCCCCGGCCCCGGCGCGCGACGTGCTCCCCGAATTGCGCGAACTGGCCGCCGCCCTGCCCAAAAGCGGCGAGCGCCTGGCCGCCGGGCTGCGCGAGGCCGAGGCCCGGAGCGGACGGCTGCGGGCCGTGCTCGACGGCATGTTCGAGGGCGTCATGGTCCTGGACGGCGACTGCCGGGCCCAGGGCGTGAACCGCTCCATGGAAAGCCTGTTGCCCGGCGTCTCGGACAGGCTGGGCCGACGCCTGCTGGAAATCCTGCCCCAGGCCGAGCTGGCCGACGCCTGCGACGAGCTGCTGCGCGCGGGCGGCCCGGACTCGGCCTCCCTGGCCGTAACCCTGGAGGACGGCCGGGTCCTGAGCGTGAACATGGTCCGCCCGCCGGAGTCCGGGCACGGGCTCGGGGCCGTGCTCGTCTTCCGCGACGTAAGCGAGATCAAACGCCTGGAGGCCGTGCGCCGCGACTTCGCGGCCAACGTCAGCCATGAGCTGCGGACTCCGCTCACGGCCATCAAGGGCTACGCCGAGACGCTCATCACCGGAGACCCGCCGCCGGACATCGGGCGGCGCTTCCTGGAAGTGATCCTGCGCAACTCCGATCACATGGCCAAGATGATCGAGGACCTGCTCTCGCTCTCGCGCATCGAGGCGGGCAAGGACGTGGGACGCCGCGAGCCCATGCAGGCCCGGGACTCGCTGCGCCGCGCCTGGGACGCGGTGGAGCCCCTGGCCCGGCGCAGGGGCGTGGATCTGGCCGACGGCCTGCCCGAGGGCCTCGCCGCCGTGCTGGGCGACCCGGACCACGTCACGCGCATCTTCCGCAACCTCCTGGAGAACGCCGTGAAGTTCGGGCCGGAGCACCGGCCCGTGACGGTCTCCGCCCGGGAGGCAGGGGAGTTCGTGGAGTTCGAGGTGCGCGACGAGGGGCCGGGCATCCCCAAGAAGGACCAGTCACGGGTCTTCGAGCGCTTCTACAGCGTGCAGAAGCACCGCCGCAACGAGCACGGCAGCACCGGCCTGGGTCTGGCCATCTGCCGCCACGCCCTGAAGAGCCTGGGCGGCGATATCCGGGTCGAGAGCCCGCCGCCGGACGCGGCGGGCGGCACGGCCTTCCTCTTCACCCTGCCCCGGGCCTGAAAAACGAAAACGCGCCGGAAACCCTGCCGGTTCCCGGACGCGACGATCCGTTGAGCCCTGAAACGGGGCTACTTCTCGTTCAACTTGATCTGGAAGGCCACGGCGTAGAGGTGGTGGAAGAAGTCCACGTACTCCACGGGGATGTGGTCCGGCACCTGGATGCGCGAGGGCGCGTAGTTGATGATGCCCTTGATGCCGCCGTCCACCAGGTAGTTGGCGGCGCGCTGGGCCCGCTCCGGCGGCGTGGTGATGATGCCGATCTCCAGGCCGTACTCGCGGATCTTTTCCTTGGTCTTGCGGGTGCAGATGACTTCCAGTCCCTCCACCAGCTCGCCGATCTTGTAGGGGTCGCAGTCGAAGGCCACCTTGATGGCGAAGCCCTTGCGGCTGAATTCGCGGTGGCGCAGC
This sequence comes from Desulfovibrio aminophilus, assembly GCF_023660105.1. Lineage (NCBI taxonomy): Bacteria > Pseudomonadati > Thermodesulfobacteriota > Desulfovibrionia > Desulfovibrionales > Desulfovibrionaceae > Desulfovibrio > Desulfovibrio aminophilus. The sequence continues at coordinate 87,597 of NZ_JAMHGA010000023.1, forward strand.
AACGCGCGGCCCAGGTTGCCCACCCCCACCAGGGCGCAGTTCCAGATGCGGTCGATGCCCAGGGACTGCTTGATGGAGGTGATGAGTTCCTGAACGTAATAGCCCACGCCGCGCACGCCGAACTCGCCGAAGTAGGCAAGATCCTTTCGGATCTGGGACGAGTTCACGGAGCAGGCCTGGGCCAGGGCCTCGGAGGAGATGATTTCCACGCCGTCGTGCTTCAGGTTCTCGAGGACCTGAATGTAAACGGCCAAACGGCCGATGGTGGCCTTGGGGATGTGTTCGCTTTTCACGGCCGAGGCTGTCCGGGGTTATGTGAATTTTGGGACAAGGCCTGGGGCGAAAGGGGGGAGGCGTGCGCCTCCCCCCCTTGAGATGCGGATACTAGGCGCCCAGGGGCTTCACGAAGAGCAGGATCAGGTTCACGACCAGGGCGTAAATGGCCAGGGACTCGATGAAGGCCAGGCCGAGGATGAGCATGACCTGGATCTTGCCGCTGGCCTCGGGGTTGCGGGCGGTGCCTTCGCAAGCGCCCTTCAGGCCCAGGCCCTGGCCGATGCCGCAGAGACCGGCGGCGAAGCCCATGCCGCAGGCGGTGGCCCAGGCGGCCACGGGACCGACGGCGGGAGCGGCGCCGTCGGCGGCGAAGGCCAGACCGGCGGACAGAACCATGGCCAGGGTGCTCAGAACGATGGTCGTCACTTTACGCATGAGAGTTTCCTCCAAACAGTTATTGTTTCGGCCGAATGGCCATTTCCCCCAAATCCTAGTGCGCGTGGTCCATGGCGCCCTTCAGGTAGATGGTCGCCAGCATGAAGAAGATGAAGGCCTGAATGGTCTTGCCCAGGATGAACAGGAAGTACATGGGCAGGGTGCCGACCACCGGGGCCAGGGTGAAGAGGAGCACGAGCACGATTTCCTCGCCGCGGATGTTGCCGAAGAGTCGCAGCGTGAGCGACAGCGGCCGGGCGAGGTGGCTGACGAATTCAAGCACGAGCATGAGCGGGGCGAGGAAGATCACCGGGCCCATGAAGTGCTTGATGTAGCCGGCGCCCCACTTCTTGATGCCGATGTAGTTGTAGTAGACGAAGACGAACAGGGCCATGGCGGCGTTGGTGTTGATGTTCGCCGTGGGGGCGTCGCAGCCCGGAATGAGGCCCAGGTAGTTCATGGTCAGGATGAAGACGAAGATCGTGATGAGGACCGGGAAGACCTTGCGGCCGCCCTCGCCGAGGTTGGCGACCACGAAGTCCTCCAACCCGCCGACGATGACCTCGAAAAGGTTCTGAAGCCCGCCCGGCACCAGGCTCACCCGGCTGCGGATGATCAGACCGCAGGTGATGAGGATGGCCATCGCGGTCCACGTATACCAGACGTGGACCGGGATGTGCGTGCCCAGGGCACTGTTCAGGACGTCCATGTACAAAAGCGGATGCGCCAGTCCACCAGCAGCCATACTCCCTACGCCTCCTTCGCTTTCTGCCCCATGCCCGTGACGCCCCAGATGACGGCGCCCGCGATCACGGTGGATAATCCCGTCAAAAGCCCGCCCACGGGCGCCTCAAGCCAGCCCACCAGGACCGCCAGGCACACGCCCGTCAGGATGAACCGTCCGTAGAACCGCAGCACAAGGGCCGTTGCCCCGCCCTTGCGCACAAACATCAATCCCTTCGCCGCCTTGGCCAGATGCCAGAAATTGAAGAGCATCAGACCCGCTCCGGCGGCGCAGGAAAACCCCCAAGCTGAAAATCCCGTGACCAGCAGGGCCGCGGCCGAAACCGCCAGGGCCGTGAGGATCACGATGCGCACGAGCCGCCGCGTGCCAGGGTTGTCGAACCCCCTGGCGGCCAGGGCGCGGTCAAGACGCCGGATCATGTCGGCCGCCCCCCGTTTCCTTCGCGCTCCCGCCGCTCATCCGCCTGCATCCTCTGGGCGTCCCGGTACACGTTCATGAACCCGGCGACGATGCCCACGATCAGAAAGACGAGCAGGAGCCACGGGTGGGTGCCCAGCCACTTGTCGAGGAGCCAACCGATGGCGAACCCGACGAAGGTGCCCGAAACCAGGTGCAGCCCCATCGTGCCCGCCGTGGACAGGAGCCCCCCGGCGTCTTTCAGAAAATCAAGCTTCAAAAGATCCTACCGTTCCTCGCGCCTTGGCCACCGCGCTGCGCGGAGCCTAGCGCAAAACAACGGTTCGTGCAATCGTTCACAAGTGCGGGCTTCGTACCACAGCCCCGCTTTTGCCGTCAAGGCGGTCGGCGAAAAAACCCCGTTTTCACGACGCGCCGACGCGGCCCCCATCCCGGGCCCGAACGCACTCAGGCCGGCCGGGATTTCGCCCGGCCGGCCCTCATGATGGAACACCGCATCCCGGGGCTCCCTCTTCCCCGGAATCCGGCTACGGAGAAATCAGCAGTGCGTCCCGCCCAGGCTCACGAAGCACTCCGGGCTCGCGCCCTCCAGGGGCCCCGCCGTGGCCACGGACGCGCTCTCGCGCACCTCGGTGACCGTGGCCGGGCCAAGGGCCCGCATGTCCGACCCCAGAAGCTCCACCTCGGCGCCGGGAGCCAGTCCGTGCCTGCGGCCCAGCCCGAATTCAAGCTCGAGCCCCTCGGGCAGGCGCTTGAACTTGAAGACCTCGGCGATGCCCTCCCCCGCCAGCTGCCGCTCCAGGCTCATGGAGAGCAGAAAGACCAGACCGAAGCAGGCCAGTCCCAGCCCGGCCAGCCCGGCGGCCAGGGGATAGGCCGTCACGCCGGCCAGGCGTTCGGTGAAGTACGGCGACGTCGCGCGCATGGCGGCCGCGCTCGGATAGACCCGAACGGTGTAGCTCAGGGTGTTGACCTTGCCCGTGTCGTCGGGAGGAAAACTCAGAACCAGCGAGTGGTTTCCGGCGGCGAGGCCCGGCTCGGTCTCCACGGCCCCGGCGAAGAGTCGCCCGCCCATCATGTAGCCGGGCATGACCTGATCCACGCGCAACCGCACTCCAGGAGGGGCCGACTGCACGTAGACCTTGTCGGGCGAGTCCACGTACATGGGCACGTTGGCCGAGATGGGCATCTCCTGCCCCGCGAGGCAGCGGAACACGTCGCGCTCCACGCGCAGACCCGAGGTCAGCCCGTCCAGGGACACGACCAGGGCGACGGCCATGAGCAGGCCTCCGGCCAGCCCCACCCGCTTGCGCAACGCAAGCGTCCGCGCGGCCCGGCTCATTGTTCCGCCTGAACCGGCTGCTTGCGGTCGCGCAGGACGCGTATGAGGATGATCGCCGCCACGATGGTCGGCAGGGCCAGGGGCAGGAAGGCCTTCATGAACACAGGCGTCAGCTCGGTGGGACTCTTGGCCGCCACGGACATGGCGTAGCAGATTTCCGCCAGGACGAGGATGTCGGCCAGAATGACGATGACCTTTTGGCTCAACTTGAGGGAGTTGCGCTGTTCCATCGTTCTTCTCCGTTCTTTTCCGGGTCTCCATCGGCCCGTTTGGGACCGGCCCGCTTGAGGGCTCGGGCCGGTCCCGTGGGGGCGATGGGCCTGGTGATCAGGCCCGGTAGGGGCTTACTTCTTGAAGATGTCAGTCTTGCTCACGTTCATGAACCGCAGGGCCTTGCCCTCTTCCTTATAGTAGATGCGCACGATGTCGCCCGAATCCCAGGTGGACGCCGGCAGGGCCATGTACTCGTCCGGCATGGCCAGCGTCACCAGGGTCTTCCAGCGGCTGGAGTAGACCGTGAGGGTCTTCTTGTCCTTGTCGATGATCGGGAACTTCTTGTCCACGACCCGGGCGTCGTCCTTGGACACGCCCTTCTGCTTGTCCACGACCTGGAACTGCACGGTCTTCAGGGTGCCGGAAGCCTCATCGAAGTAGATGATCTTGTCGGTTTCCGGATCCATGAGCATCCGCATGCCGGCCTTGGGCTCGGGCCCCATCTCCATGGGGTCCGCGGGCAGGGCGTAGACCACGGGCGGCAGCTTGTCGAAGACCTGATTCTCGGTGCCGTAGTGGTGCGCGCTCTCAAGCACCAGGGCCACGGTTTTCTTCTCCTTGTCGTACTTGATGACCTTGCCCTGGACCACCTTGCCGTATTCCGTATTGCAGCCTGCCACGGCGAAGGCCATCAGGGCCAGGATGGCGAGCCACGTTCTCTTCATGTTCATGTCATGTTCTCCTTGCTTCGTTGGCGCTGCGCGACTTAGGCCTTGGCCTTCTTTTCCGCGATTTCCTTGGCCGCTCCCTTGACCATGCCGCTGGCGATGTAGAGCGCCATGACCGTGACCACGCCGAGCACCACCACGGTGGCCGCGCCGTTGCAGAGGGCCTTCAGGTTGGGCACCCAGCCGCCGATGAGCTTCAGAATGATGGAGGTGAGGCAGCCGATGACGGCCCAGCCGAAGGCGATGCGGATGCCGTAGCCCTTGATGTACTTGGTCGCCACGACGCCGATCTGGGCGCCGATGGCCGCGCCGCAGAGCATGATGACGGCGGCCACGAGCTCGGTGCGGCCCTTGTAGGTGAAGGTCGCCGCGCCGTACAGGCCGGAGATCATGACTTCGAAGAGGTCGGTGCCGACGGCCACGTGGGTCGGGCAGCCCATGAGGTAGATGAGCGAAGGCATGCGGATGAGGCCGCCGCCGATGCCCAGGATGCCCGCCAGGAAGCCGGTGGCGAAGCTGATGAAGATCGGCAGCCACATGGAGCAGTAGATGCCGGAGACGGTCAGGTGGACCATGGGCGGAATCTTGATCTTATGCAGGGTCTTGTGCCATTCGAGGCCCACGGCGTGCTTGTCGATCTCCTTGCCCGCGGCCAGGGCGGCGCGGTCCTTGGCCTTGCGCTTGGCCACGTCGCTGAAGACCATCCAGGTGATGAACAGCAGCAGGACCACGTAGAGCAGCCGCACCACCAGTTCGATGTTGCCGATGCGTTCAAGGGCCATGAGAATCTGGGCGCCCATTTCCATGCCCACGACCGTGCCGATGAGCATGATGACGCCGAGCTTGTAGTCCACGTTGCCGAACTTGCCGTGCCGGATGGTCGAGATGAGGGACTTGCCGGCCATGTGGGCGATGTCGGTGCCCACGGCGAAGGCCATGGGGAAGCCCAGAATGTTCAGGCCGGGCGTGATCATCCACGCGCCGCCCATGCCGAAGAAGCCGCCGATGATGCCCATGCCGAGACCCAGGATGACGAGGCCCGGCCAGAAGATTTTCACGCCCGCGATGGGCATGAGCATATACATCCAATCCATGACGATCCTCCGCGTTGAGTATCCGTTCCCGCTGTTCGTCGGCGCAGGGCGCGATCAGTGTTCCGCCACGTCGCGCTTGCTCAGGTCGATGCCGATGTGATTCATGACCATGTCCGTGAGCAGGCCCAGGGTCATGCCCAGGACCGGAATCAGGATGACGGTCAGAATCGTGAACTGCAGGTGGCTTTCATTGTAGAGGTTGGACCACCAAGCCAGGATGCCGGTCAGGTCCCGGGTGTCCGAGACGATGACGATCTGCGCGGCCTTGCCGCCGGCGGCCATGGCCGTGCCGCACAGGGCCAGCAGCGCGGCCGGTACGGCCAAAAGACTCTTCCAGAATTTCCTCATACCGTTTCCCTCCTTGAGATACCGCCAAACAGTTTCATGTGCCTCAATCACTTCCCACAGCCGTTTCCGGCGCAGGCCGGCGGGCCCCCTTCCGAGCGGCCGTCGCGATCTGCGCGTTTCTTTCTTAGCAACCCTTGTGCCAAATGGAACAAGACCGATTGTAGGACTTAATCCGCTATATTTTAAAGATAAAAATCGCGCATCGCCCCCTCGACGCCGCTTGCGCGAAGCGCGCGGGCATGCTAGTTGCGCAGAACGAACCCAGGTCAACCCGCCGGCCCGGCCCGGCGCATCGCGCAGGAGGCCTCATGACGTTCGATCCCCTGCCCCAAGGCAACAGCCTGTCCTTTTTCCGGCTGGGCCCCCTGCGCACCTGGCACCTCCAGCGCAAGATCATGTTGGCCATCATCCCCACGGTGGTCCTCCTGCTCGTCATCTCGGGCTATCTCGTGAATCTCGTGGCCGTGCGATACATCAACGCCGCCCTGGAGCGGACCGTGAAGATCCAGGTTCTGCACATGGCCCACCTCATGGAGTTGACTCTGAACCGGACCAAGGAGGACCTCCTGGCCCTGTCGCGCGAGCCCCTGGACGGCGCGTCCCTGCACCGCTTCCTGCAGTCCAAGCGCGACTTCGGGGGTGTCCGCTACCGTGAGCTGGTCTTCTCGCCCGAGGGCGGCGGCGAGGACTTCGGCTACGCGGACAACGACGCCGAGATCGTGGCCCTGAACGCCCCGGCCCTGGAGAACGCCCGGCCCGTGCTGGCCGGGGTGGTGGAGAAGGCCCGCGAGATGGAGCCCGGGGCCGTGACCCTCTCGGACTTCATGAGCATCACCTACCCCCGCATCTCCGGCCGGGAGGTCTTCGCCCCGAACACCGTGGTCCTGCGCATGGCCGCGCCGGTCTATGGCCCCGACGGCAAGCGCCGGGGCGTGCTCGTCCTCTCCCTGGACGCCCGAAAGCTGCGCGACGTGCTCTCGCTCATCACCTCGCCCGCCTCGCCCCTGTTCGCCTTTCCGCGCACCTCGGAGCGGCGCCTGGCCTATTTCTTCGACGAACGGGGCTGGATCCTCTTTCAGTCCGAGAACATGGAGAGCGCGGACAAGGCCCTGACCACGGACAACGCCCGGGTGGGCTTCGAGGGCGACCACGGGAAATTCGGGCTGGACCAGGCCTTCCGCCCCTTCCCCGAGCACTCCGTCTACTGGGAGGCGGCCGCCGCCGTGCAGAAGGGCGAGCGCGGCCTGTTCAACGTGGACGCGCGCTACGAGCCGACCCTGGACCTCACGGACCAGACCTTCATGGGTTTCGCCCCGGTTCGCTTCACCGAGCGGCCCGGCGGCCCGGCGCGCATCCTGGGCGGCGTGGTCTTCGCCGACCGCAGCCGCCTGATCATCAACGCCGAAATCCGCCAGTTCAACACCGTGTCCGCAATCGTGATCGTCTCCATGCTCCTGGTGGCCGCCGTGATCTACGTCTTCGCCCGGGGCATCATGCTGCCCGTGCGCAGGCTGGCGGCCGCCGTGGACGAGGCCCTGGAGAAGTCCGAACTGCACGAGATCCAGATGCCGGACACCGACCGCGAGACCACGGCCCTGCGCCTGGCCGTGAACCGCCTCATCATGTCGGTGCGGACCCAGCACAACGAACTGCGGCTCAAGGACGAGTTCCTGAAAAGCGTGCGCCAGCGGGAAAAGGTGGCCCTGGACTACGACGTGCGGGGCGACGACGACCATGAGCGGTTCGTGGACATCCTCGGCCTGTCCCCGGCCATGAAGGCGCTCAAGACCCAGATCGTCAAGGCCGCCGCCGTGGACGCGGACGTGCTCATCATCGGCGAGACCGGGACCGGCAAGGAGCTCACGGCCAACGCCATCCACCACCAGAGCATGCGCCGCACCGGGCCGTTCGTCTCCATCAACTGCGGGTCCCTGGACGAGAACCTGCTCATGGATTCGCTCTTCGGCCACGTGAAGGGGGCCTTCACCGAGGCCAAAACCGACCGCAAGGGCGCGTTCCTGGCCGCCGACGGCGGCACGCTCTTCCTGGACGAGATCGGCACGGCCTCGCCCAAGGTCCAGCTGGCCCTGCTGCGGGCCCTGTCCTCGCGGGTCATCCAGCCCCTGGGCTGCGACCTGGAGATTCCCTTCAACACCCGGATCATCGCGGCCACCAACGCCGACCTGGAAGGGGCCGTGCGCGAGGGCTCGTTCCGCGAGGACCTGCTCTACCGGCTCAAGGTCATCACCATCAACACCCCGGCCCTGCGCAATCGGCCCATCGACATCCCGCTTTTGGCCAACTACTTCCTGAACGAGGCCGCGGCGGCCATGAACAAGCCGGGGACCGGCCTGTCCCGGGGCGCGCTGGAGAAGCTCAAGGCCCACTCCTGGCCCGGCAACGTCCGCGAACTGAAGAACTGCATCACCCGGGCCGTGGCCATGACCGAGGATCAGGTGCTCCAGGCCGAGGAGCTGGCCTTCGAGGTGCAGCCCTCGGACCAGCCCCTGGCCCAGCTCCGCGACTTCCGCCCCGTTCCCGGCCCCGTGGCGGCGCCTCCGCCGCCTCCGACCGCCCCAGGGCTCAACCCCCGTCAGGCCAAGGCCCTGCCCCGCATCCGGGAACTGGGCGGCATCAGCCGCGCGGACTACGAGGAGCTGGCCGGGGGCGTGGCCTCGCGCACGGCCCAGGCCGACCTTCAGGATCTCGTGGCCAAGGGTCTCCTGCGCAAGGAGGGGAAAGGTCCCGCAACGCGCTATCGTCCCGCATGATGCGCGTTGTCTGCGGGATCGTTCATGCACGATGCGCGATTTTCAGCCCTCGGCGCGGGATGTCGCGGGGCAGGACGCCGGGTCAGGCTGCTTTCCCGTCCGCCACGCGGCGGGCCCCGGCCCCGGGACTAGTGACAAGCCGCGCCAAACCCCGTATGCTTCGAATCCCGGGACCGATCCCGGAGACCAGCACAGGGTTTGCTCGCCCATATGTCTAAAAAATCCACTCATCACAAATCATTGATCGCGGAGAAGCTGCGCGCGCGGCTGGATCCCGAGCGCGTGCCCTGGCAGGACAGCCGGGGCATCCCGCGCCGCAACGGCCACGCCCTGTTCCAGCCCCGGGCCATCCAGGCCCTGGGCATGGCCCTGCGCATCCCGGGCCGGGAGTACAACGTCTACGTCTCCGGCGACGCCAACATGGGTCGAACGTACTTCATCCAGCACTTCCTGGCCCCGGAGGCCGCCAAGGCCCCGACCCCGCGCGACTGGATCTACCTCTACAACTTCGAGGACCCGGACCGGCCCGTGGCCGTGGGCCTGCCCGCCGGACGCGGCCGGGCCTTCAAGACGGCCCTGGCCAAGGCCATGAGCGCGGTGCGCGGGGACATCCCCAACCACTTCGACCAGGAGTCCTTCCACAAGCAGCGCGAGGCCCTGGTCAAGTCCTACAACGAGAAGCGCGAGGCCCTGTTCACCGAGATGGAGAACGAGGCCGGCCGCCAGAACTTCAGCCTGTCCATGGACGAGTCCGGGGCCCTGACCCTCACTCCCGTGGTCAACGGCAAGCCCATCGGCGACGACGAATACGAGGCCCTGGAGGCCGGGACGCGCAAGCGCCTCAAGACCCGGGGCGACGAGCTGCTCATCCGCATCAGCCGCTACCTCCGGCGCATGAGCCAGAACGAACAGGGCCTGCGCCGCGAGGAGACCGAGCTGCAGCGGGCCACGGCCAAGGCCGTGCTGGAGGAGCATCTGGCCGCGCCCCGGGCCGAGTTCGGCGGGGAGCCCAAGCTGGCCCGCTACCTGGACGCCGTGGAGAAGGACATCCTCCAGAACGTGGACCAGTTCCTGCCGCGCGAGCCCCAGGCCCAGCAGCAGAGCGCCCAGCTCCACGCCCACGCCCACGGCCAGGACTCCCAGCCCGCCGAGGACATCTTCTACCGCTACGAGGCGAACCTCTTCGTGGACAACGGCCAGCGGCAGGGCGCGCCGGTGGTCATCGAGAGCCACCCCACGCCCTTCAACCTGCTGGGCAGCATCGAGCGCGAGGCCGAGATGGGCGCGCTCTACACCGACTTCACCCTCATCCGGGCCGGTGCGCTGCACCGCGCCAACCAGGGCTTCCTGATCCTGAACATGGAGGACCTGCTGGCCTACCCGGCCTCCTGGGAAGGACTCCTGCGGGCCCTGCGCCTGGGCGTCTCGCGCATCGAGGACCCCGTGGACCCCGAGCAGGTCCGGGCCCGGACCATCGAGCCCGAGCCCATCCCGCTGAGCCTGAAGATCCTCCTGGTGGGCACGGACGAGACGTACGAGCAGCTGCTCTACAACGACGACCGCTTCCAGAAGTACTTCAAGCTGAAGGCCCACCTCCAGCCCACCGCGCCGCGCACGGCCCAGAACATCCGCAACTACCTCTACACCCTGGGCCGGATCGTGCGCGAGGCCGAGCTGCCGCCCTTCTCCCGCGACGCCCTGGCCGGTCTGGTGGACCAGGCCGGACGCCTGGCCGAGGACCAGAAGAAGCTCTCCCTGGCCTTCCCCCTGGTGCGCGAGCGCATGATCGAGGCCGCGGCCATCGCCCGCATGCGCGGCGACGAGATGGTCTCGGCCGCGCATCTGGCCGAGGCCGTGGCGGCCCGCGACTTCCGCTCCAACCTCTTCGAAGAGGAGTTCATGGCCGACTACGACCGGGAGGTCATCAAGGTGGCCACCGGCGGCGCGGCCGTGGGGCGGGCCAACGGCCTCTCCGTGACCCTCTTCGGGGACTACGAGTTCGGCCTGCCGCACCAGATATCCTGCACCGTGGGCGTGGGCCACGGCGGCATCCTGGACCTGGAGCGCGAGGCCCAGCTGGGCGGGCCCATCCACACCAAGGGCATGATGATCATCAAGAGCTACCTGCTCGGGCTCTTCGCCGTGGACAAGCCCCTGGTGCTCAGCGGCAACCTCTGCTTCGAGCAGAGCTACGCGGGCATCGAGGGCGACTCGGCCTCGGGCGCGGAACTGGCGGCCCTGCTCTCGGCCCTCTCCGGCGCGCCCATCGACCTGTCCTACGCCTTCACCGGAGCGGTGAGCCAGTCCGGGACGATCATGGCCGTGGGCGGAGTCAACCGCAAGATCGAGGGGTTCTTCGAGGTCTGCCGCCGCCGGGGCCTCACCGGCAGGCAGGGCGTGATCCTGCCCGCGGACAACGTGGTCAACCTCATGCTCAAGGACGAAATCCTGGAGGCCGTGGATAAAGGCCAGTTCCAGATCCACCCCGTGCGCTCCATCGAGGAGGCGCTCCAGCTGCTCACCGGACTCCCGGCCGGGCGGCGCGGCAAGAGCGGCCGCTTCCCCAAGGGCTCGCTCTATGAGATGGTGGACAGGCGGCTGGCGGAACTCTGCCGCCTGGCGCGCAAGGCCGACAGGCCCGGGAGGTAGGGGTGTCCAAGACCTGGATCAGGACCAAGCTGCCGGAATTCGTGCGCGACGTTTTCCGCGGCTTCTGCCTGGCCAGCCGCCAGCTCTCCGGCCAGTTCCAGCGCTTCGACGAGGAGCGCGAGGTGAGCTACGAGGTCCTGCGCGACCTCCTGGGCTCGGAGATGAACAAGGGCCTGCTCTGGCGGCTCAAGGACACGGCCCACCACGTCTTCCGCAACGACCCCGACTGTCCGGTGGAGGGCCGCTTCCTGGACTGGGGCCTGGGCTACATCTTCCACGAGACGATCAAGCTTCTGGAGGACACCTACCAGAAGACGAACTACGCGCCCTGGTTCCGGGAGATGCGCGACAGTTCCGACCTGCATCAGGCGGCCAAGGACATCGCGGGCGAGCTCTTCCAGGTCCTGCACCAGACCGAGGAGAGCATGGACCGCGAGATCGGCCGCATCCGTTTCATCATGGCCAAGTGCCGGCAGCTGCTCCCCATCTATCTTGCAAGACACCGGGGAAACATGCTACTGGCCCGTCTTCTCGTCGCCCAGAACGAGCTGGTGCGCGAGGTTTTTGCCGAAGAGTACCGGGATCTCATTGCGGGCATCTATGGCAACCAGCCGGAATTGATGTACATTCTGGCAAGCCAGAGCCTGCGGCAGGGGGGCTGGATGGAGGAGGCCGAGGCGGCCGTGGCCGAGGCGCTCCACCTGAATCCCTCCGATAGATTGGTATTGCAGGAGAAAAAAATTATTGATAATTGGAGAGCCCGGTACAAATCTTGACTTTGCGACGGAGAGGTATACCCTGGGTTTTCAAATGAGGAGGCATGTTGGTATGAAAAAGCTCGTTTTGCTGGCCGTTATCGTCAGCCTGACCTTCGCTTGGGGCTGCGCCAAAAAGGTGAAGTCCCAGCCGGAGCCGGCTCCCGTCAAGCAGGAAAAGGTTCTCTCGCCCATGGAGCTCTATGAGCAGGAGTACCGGAAGCTGCCCACGTCCCACACCGTCGTGAAGGGCGAGTGCCTGTGGTGGATCTCCGAGTACAAGCAGATCTACAACGACCCCTTCATGTGGCCCCTGATCTACAAGGCCAACCGCGCCCAGATCAAGAAGAGCCCGAACCTCATCTACCCCGGCCAGAATTTCGCCATTCCGCGCGACTTCTCGCTGGACGAGGCCAAGGCCGCCCGCCACATGGCCGGCAAGTCCAAGAAGCGTTCTGATCCCGCCGCCACCGCCGTGCTGCCCCCGGCTCTCCGCAGCCAGCTCGGCTACGGCTTCTAAGACAGACGCCTGACCGACCGAAAAGAAAAGGCGCCCTGCCGGCAACGGCAAGGCGCCTTTTTGTTTCGCCCGCCGCTCCGACCCCGCCGCGCGCGTTGACTCCCGCGCGCGCTCTGCTATGCTGCACCATAACCACCCCGGAGCGTTCATGAAACTTCCCGCCTGGCTCTCCTCCACCACCGCCAAGCTCGTCCTGCTCATCGCCCTGGTGCTGCTGGCGGGTTCCCTGGGGTTCTCCTATTTCGAGCGCGAGGGCCGGGGCGAGGACGTCTTCACGGCCCTCTGGTGGACCGTGGTGACGCTCACCACGGTGGGCTACGGCGACGTCGTCCCGGTGACCACCGGCGGACGCGTCACCGGATTCCTGGTCATGGTCTGCGGCATCGGCCTGGTCTCCACCCTGACCGGCAATCTCGCCTCCCTCCTCGTGGACCGCAAGGTCCGCAAACGCAAAGGACTGCTCGCGGTGAAAAAGGTCGGCCACATCGTCGTCATGGGCTGGAACGGCTTCGCCCTGAACCTGGTCAAGAACCTCGGCGAGGCCGGGCTGCTCAAGGAACGCGGCCTGGTCCTGGTCAACGCCCTGCCTCAGGACGCCCGCGATCAGATCGCCTATCAGCTGGAACTGGGCGACCGGCTTGAGTTCGTCTTCGGCAACATCACCCAGGAAAGCGTGGTCCACCGGGCCCGGCCCGAGGCCGCCAAGGTCATCTATCTCCTCTCCCAGGAGAACATGGACCCCAAGGAGGCCGACCAGCAGACCCTCTACGCCGCCCTGGCCGTGCGCGAGCAGACCAAGGACGTGCCGCTCTACTGCGAGGTGGGCCTGCCCGAGAACCGCAAGCACCTCCTGCGCGCCGGGGCCACCGAAACCCTCATCCGGGGCGAGATCGCCAGCCGCGTCCTGGGCCTCATGGGCAGCAACCAGTCGGTCTGGGCCTTTCTCCAGGCCCTGCTGGGCATGCGCGGGGAAAACGTCCTGGACTTCCGCCCGCTCAACGCCGAGGAGAAGGCCGGTTCCTGGCGCGGGCTGGCCGAGGCCATGCGCCGCGCCGACGGCTCCCTGCCCCTGGCCCTGTGCCAGTTCTCGCGGGCCCTCTCCCTGGGCGACATCCTGGACGAGGGCCAGGCCCTGGACATGTTCATCCTGGAGCTGTTCCAGAATTCCGGCCGCGACACCCGCCTGGGCAGCCAGGGGCCGGGCGTGCGCGTGAATCCGCCGGACGACGAACTCCTGGCCGCCTATGACGCGGTCCTCTTCCTCAAGCCCGGAGCCGCGCGATGACCGACAGCCTGGACTGGAGCAAGATCGCCCTGTTCGAGGGTTTTTCCGAGCAATGGCTCGAACGGGCGCGGGGCATCTTCGACCGCCTGGACCTGCCCGCCGGGTCCCTGCTCATCGAGGAGGGCCAGGACGGGGACGAAATGTACATCCTCGTCCAGGGCCGGGTCCGGGTGACCAAGTCCATGCTCCTCAAGGACATGTCCCTGCCCCTGGCCGTGGTGGAGAATCCCCGCAAGGTCCTGGCCACCCTGGACGCCAGCCGCTTCCCCCTGTTCGGCGAGATCGCGCTCATCGACCGCGACACCCGCTCGGCCACGGTGGCGGTACTGGAGGACTCCCAGTTCCTGCGCACCGACCGCGAACGCTTTTTCGGCCTCATGGAGAGCGAGCCCGCCCTGGCCGCCCACCTCCTGCTCATCCTGGCCAAGCGCTTCGCGGCCACCATCCGCAAGGGCAACACCGAGCTGGTCAAGCTCTCCACGGCCCTGGCCCTGGCGCTCTCGCGCGGGACGTGATCCCGGCCCGGACTTTGCCTTTTGCCCGGCCACGGGCTAGAATCAATTCGACACCCCTTGGAGACCCGCCATGAGGATCGCCGTCATCGCCGGGTACTCGCCCGCCCTGACCAATTTCCACGGGCCGCTGCTGGCGGCCATGCGCGCGCGCGGCCATGAGGTCACGGCCCTGGCCCCGGACGACAACCCGGCGGCGCGCGACGCCCTGCGCCGCATGGGCGTGTCCTTCGTGCCCGTGTCCCTGAGCCGGGCCGGGCTCAATCCCCTGGCCGACCTGGCCTTCCTGCGCGAACTCACCGGCTGGCTGCGCCGCCTGGCCCCGGACGCGAGCCTCTCGCTCATGGTCAAGCCCGTAATCTGGGGCTCCCTGGCCGCGAGCCTGGCCCGCGTGCCCGCGATCTACGCCCTGATCCCCGGCCTGGGCCGGGCCTTCGGCCTGGAGGGCGAACACCTGCCCCTGGGGCGGCGACTCCTGAATCGGCTCGTGCGCGGGCTCTACCGCCTGGCCCTGCCGCGTTGCCGGGGAGTGCTCTTCCTCAATCCCGACGACCGCGACCTGTTCCGCAACCTCGGCCTGCTGCGGCCGGAGCAGGCCTCCATCGTGGTGCCCGGCGCGGGCGTGGACCTGACGCGCTTCTCCCCGGCCGAGCCCGTGCTGCCCGATCCCGTGGAGGGCGGGCCGGTGTTCCTGACCATGACCCGTCTGCTCCTGGACAAGGGCCTGCCGGAATTCGCCGAGGCCGCCCGCACCCTCAAGGCCCGCTACCCGGCCGCCGAATTCCGGGTGCTCGGCGCGCCCGAACCCGGCCCCGGCGGGGTGCCCGCCGAGCGGCTGCTGGCCTGGGCCGAGGAGGGCGCGGTGCGCGTGCTGGAGCCGGTGGCCGACGTGCGGCCGGAGCTGCGCCGAGCCTCGGTCTGCGTCCTGGCCTCGGCCTACCGCGAGGGCCTGCCGCGCTCCCTGCTGGAGGCCATGAGCATGGCCCGGCCGATCATCGCCAGCGACACCCCCGGCTGCCGCGAGACCGTGATCCCCCGCCGCAACGGCTTCCTCGTGCCGCCGCGCGATCCCCAGGCCCTGGCCCGGGCCATGGAGCGCTTCATCCTCGACCCGGAACTCATCGCCGAGATGGGCGCGGAAAGCCGCCTCCTGGCCGAGCGCCGCTTCGGCTCCGAGCAGGTCGACGCCCAGATTCTCGACTTCCTGGGGCTGGCGTGAAGCGGTTCCTGGACGTCCTGCTCTCCACCCTGCTTCTGGCGATCCTTTCGCCGCTCCTGGCCGCCACGGCCCTGGCCGTGCGCCTGGGCCTGGGGCCGGGCGTGCTCTTCCGCCAGGAACGGCCCGGGCTGGGCGGCAGGCCCTTCACCCTGCTCAAGTTCCGCACCATGCGCCCCGGCCCGGGACCGGACGCCGCGCGCCTGACCCGCCTGGGCCGTTTCCTGCGGCGCGCCTCGCTGGACGAGCTGCCCGAGCTCTGGAACGTGCTGCGCGGGGACATGAGCCTGGTGGGGCCCCGGCCCCTGCTCATGCGCTACCTGCCGCTCTACACCCCGCGCCAGGCCCGGCGCATGGAGGTCCTCCCCGGGATCACGGGCTGGGCCCAGGTGAACGGCCGCAACGCCCTGACCTGGGAGGAGCGCTTCGAGCTGGATATCTGGTACGTGGAGCACCGCTCCCTGGTCCTGGACCTGCGCATCCTGGGCCGCACGGCCTGGACCGTGCTTTCGGGCCGAGGGGTGAGCGCGCCGGGACAGGCCACCATGCAGGAATTCCGGGGCCCGGTCCGGCAAGAGGAAAACGGCTAGGCCCTAGGGGAGCTCCTTGGGCGGGTTGAGCGGCGCCCAGCGCACGGTCTCGCCGGGGTCCAGGGTCTCGCGGATGGGCAGGTGTCCCTGCAGGGGATTGGCGCTGTTGGGCCGTTCGGCCCGGATCCACCAGAGATAGAAGCCCTGGCCGGGCACGAAGCGGCAGAGCAGGCGGGCGTGCTCCACCTGGAACGCGCGGTCGGCCACGGCGTATTCGCGGCCCTTGTGGCGGAAGCGGCCGTCCTGGTCCAGGGTCTGGGGCTCCCAGTCCCCGGCCTCGGCGCAGGGCGCGGACGCCCCGCCGTCGGCCGCGTAGCAGCGCAGGGAGCCGTCGGGCTCATGCACGCGCACCTGGGCGGCGGCCCGCGACACGTCGGCCGAGAGCCGGACGGGCCCGGGCAACAGCCGTTGCTGGGGCACGTTGTACCAGGTGCGGTAGGTCAGCACCCCGCCCTCCAGGCTGAAGCCGGTTTCGTCGCGGCCCAGGCCCGAAGATTTGCCGTCGGCCAGATCGAAGGACTCCACCCGGCCGCCGGACAGGCCGAATTCCACCCGGCCGTCGGTGAAGCGGGCCGTCTCGTAAGGCCCGCCGCGCGCGCGGAAGCTGTCCAAAAGCTTGTCCTGGGCGGGCGAGAAGAGGAACACCGAGCCGTCGGAGCAGGCCGCCAGGAGCACTCCGTCGCCCTGGCTGAAGCCCAGGGCCAGGCAGGGGGCCGGAAGCTTGAGCGGCACGGCCTTGGCCGCGCCCGAGGCCCCGGCGCACCACACGGTTCCCGTGGCGTCGGCCGCCGCCAGCCAGGCCCCGGAGGGCGACACGGCCAGGGCCGCCACCGGGCCGGAAAGGGTCTGGCCGCGGTCCAGGCGGCAGGACTCGGTGTCCACGATGAGCAGGTTGCCGTCCGCATCGGCGGCGGCCAGCCGCCGCGACCCCGGCAGCCAGGAGAGCAGGCGCGCCGGTCCGCGCTCCAGGCGCACCCCCGAGCAGGGGCGATCGCCGAAGAGGCGGATCGTGCCGTCGGCCAGGGCCGCGGCCAGGCTCGTGTCCGTGGCCTGGTAGGCCGTGGCCTGGTCGAAAAGGTAGAGGGTGGCCGGACGGCGGGCCAGCTGGAAGACATACTGCCCCAGGGCGCTCTCCGGCGGCGGGTCGTAGAGTTGGTCCACGTCGAAGGACTGCCCGTGGCGGGCCCGGAAGAGGAGGTCCGGCAGGGACTCCGAGGGAGCCGCGAGGTCGGGCTCCAGGGCCACGGGCTCCGGCCGGACCTCGGCCCGCCTGGCCCCGCAGGCCAGGGGCAGGAGAAGGCAGGCGAAAAGGAGGATGCGCCGGACGAGCATGGGCCGCAGTCTATGTCAAAGCCAGACTCCGGGCAAGGCTCGCGACCGCCGTCGGAGGTCTAACCGGCTGAACTTCCAGGCGGCTTGCGTCATCCGTGGAAACGGCCTCTTGCCCATTGCCTCGGGCGAGGTTTTTCTGTTAAGTGGTCCCCGGGGGGCGATAGTCCACGACGGGCCGCGTCCTCCATTGCCGGGTATCAATCCGGGGCCTGTCCCGGATGCATCGCGTTCAATCTCTAAAATCATTTTTCGAGGAGTCAGCCATGGGTTACAAGATCACCGTTGACGAGGACAAGTGCATCGGCTGCGGCAGCTGCGTCGACATCTGCCCCTCCGAAGTCTATGAGCTGCAGAACGAGAAGGCCGTCGTGGTCAACCTTGAGGAGTGCGTGGGCTGCGAGTCCTGCGTGGAGTCCTGCGAGCAGGGCGCCATCACCGTCGAGGAAGAGTAGAACTTCACTGCCGCGCGGGCAGTTCCTCCCGCGCCTTGGACCCCCGGCCCGCCCGCCGGGGGTCCTTTTTTTTCGCCCCCTCTCCCCCTCCGGCCCGGCCGGGCTTGCGGGTTCCACGGTTTTCCGCTAGGTTTGAAAAAATCTAGAAAAACTGAATAAATAAAGGAATCCAAGGGGTTGACATGAAAACCCTGCATATCGCCCTGATCGCGGCCCTGACCCTCGTCCTGCTCACCGGCTGCGCCGCCAGGCAGCGGCCCGATCTGCCCGAGGAGCTCGAACAGGCCGAGGAGACCGAGGCGGTTCTCGGCCCGGACCAGCCCCACCGCGCCCAGGAGGAGAAGGCCAGGCCCCAGGCCAAGGCCCTGGCCCGCGAATCCGACCTCACCGACCACCAGATGGCCGCGCTCAAGCAGTCCCTGGGCAAGGACGCCTTCGACCAGACCGGCCAGGGAGCCTGGACCGATCTCCCCGGCCAGGGCCAGGGCGGGCTCACGGCGGCCCACGCCACCCTGCCCGTGGGCTCCAAGGTGGAGGTCACCAACCTGGACAACAGCCGCCGCGCGGTGGTCATGATCACCGACCGCAATCCCTCCGGCGGGCGGCTCATCGAGGTGTCACGCTCGGCCGCCGAGCAACTCGGCATGACCGGCGCGGCCACGGCCCAGGTCGGCCTGCGGGTGTTGGACCGGCCCCGGGGCAAGGCCGCCAAGGCGGCCGCGGCGAAGGCCGCGGCGGCCGCGAGGAAGCCCAAGGCCGCGCCCGCGCCCAAGCGGGTCCAGGCGGAAGAGGACGAGAACGCGGTGAGCCCGGAGGACCGGATCACCGCCGACGAGGCCGAGGGCCGCGTGAGCGCCCCGAGGGCCGCCTCCAAGTCCAAGCCCGCGAAGACCAAGACGGCCCAGGCCGCTCCGGCCAAGGCCGCCAAGACTCCCGCCGCGCAGGCCAAGGCGGCGCAGGCCGCGCCCACGGCCTCCGGCGGCCGCTACTATGTGCAGGTGGGGTCGTTCTCGAACAAGGCCAACGCCGAGGCGCTGGTGAAGCGCCTCAAGGCCCAGGGCTACGGAAGCTCCCGCATGGCGGAGAGCCGCAAGGACGGCAAGACGCTCTACAGGGTCCAGGCGGGCGCGTTCGCGGACAAGGCCCGCGCCGGCGCCGCCCAGGGCGCGCTCAAGGGGGAGTTCCCCTCGAGCTACATCGTGGGCGACTAGGGGTTCAGCTCGGCCCGGAACTTGCGGGACAGGCGGAAGACCACGACCTTGCGCGGCGGCAGGGTGATGGTCTGGCTGGTCTGCGGGTTGCGTCCCTTGCGGGCCTTCTTGGGGTAGGCCTCGAACTTGCCGAAGCCGCTCACGAGCAGGGCGTGGTCCTTCTTGATGGACTGTTTCATGAGATCCAGCACCACCTCGACCAGCTCCTTGATCTCGGCGCGGTTCTTGTCCGTCTTCTCGTAGATGTAATCCACGATGCCGGCCTTGGTCAGGGTCTGCCCGCTCATGTTCGCCTCCTTGGGGCCCTTCTGCCCGTCTCAGATCCTGGCGCGGATGGCCTCGGCCAACCGGGCCATTTCCTCCTGCCCGGCATAGGACGACTGGGCCCAGAGGGCCAGCCCGTCGCCCGCGTTCCGGGGAATCAGGTGGAAGTGGGCGTGGGGCACCAGCTGCCCCGCCGCCTCGCGGTTGTTCATGCCCACGTTGAGCCCTTCGGCGCCGGTGGCCGCGACCACGGCCCGCCCCACGGCCTGCATGGCCGCCAGGAGGTCGTCGCCCAGTCCGGCGGGAAGGCTCCAAAGGTCGGGATGGTGCGCCTTGGGCAGCACCAGGGCGTGGCCCTTGCGCACCGGGGCGATGTCCAGGAAGGCCAGGACCGTCTCGGTCTCATACAGCTTGGCGCAGGGGATTTCCCCGGCCACGATCCGGCAGAAGATGCACTCGCTGGACATTCCCAGGTCTCCCAACCAGTTGCGGAATCGGCTTGAAACCTCGTTCGACGGGGCCAAGCTCCACGTATACAATCCTATTTATCTCAACCGCATTGGTATATCAAGGAATATCCTCGCCCCCGCCGGACGGCCCGCTCCCGGCCGACGAATCGTCGGGGCCGGGCGCATACTCCGGGGCCAGTTCGCGGAAGGCCGCCCGGATGGCGGCCGCGTCGTGGGCCTCGGCGGCCCGGGCCAGCCGCTCCACCCCGCGCGCCACGAATCCGGGGTCCGGCGGCGCGGAGCCCAGGACGAGAATCTTTTCGTGCTCCGTGCGCAAAATGCCCTCGCCCTCGGTGATGAGCTCCTCGCTGAGCTTCTCGCCGGGCCGCAGCCCGGTGAAGACGATGCGCACGTCCCGGTCCGGCTCCTTGCCCGAGAGCCGGATGAGATCCCGGGCCATGTCCGCGATCCGCACCGGCACGCCCATGTCCAGGACGAAGACCTCCCCGCCCCGGCCCATGGCCCCGGCCTGGAGGATGAGCTGGGCCGCCTCGGTGATGCTCATGAAGTAGCGCGCGGCCTCGGGGTGGGTCACGGTCACGGGCCCGCCGCGCCCGATCTGGCGGCGGAAGAGCGGGACCACCGAGCCGCTGGAGCCGAGCACGTTGCCGAAGCGCACGGCCATGAAGCGCGTGGGCCCCTCCGCGAAGCAGGCCATGAGCAGCTCCGTGACCCGCTTGGACGCGCCCATGACGTTGGTCGGCCGCACGGCCTTGTCCGTGGACACGAGCACGAAGCGCTCCACCCCGGCGGCGACGGCGGCGGCCATGAGCTCCCGCGTGCCGAGCACGTTGTTGCGCACGGCCTGCCAGGGGTTCTCCTCCATCATGGGCACGTGCTTGTAGGCCGCCGCGTGGAAGATCACGGCCGGGCGGTGCTCGGCCAGGACCCGGTCCAGGAGGGCCCGATCCGTGACGCTGCCGAGCACCACGGCCAATCGGCCGAAGCCCAGCTCCCGCTCCAGCTCGTCACGCGCGGCGTAGAGGTTGTACTCGCCCTGGTCCAGGAGCACGAGCCGTTCGGGGCCGAAGCCGATGATCCGGCGGGCCAGTTCCGAGCCGATGGACCCGCCGCAGCCCGTGACCAGAATCACTCGTCCGGCCAGCATGGCGCGGATGCCCGCCTCGTCCAGGCGCACCTCCTCGCGGCCCAGGAGGTCGGCGTAGTCCACCTCGCGCAGGGCCGCCGCCACCCCGGAGCCGTCCAGCAGCCGGTCCAGGGCGGGCAGGATCTTGTGCGGCAGGCCCGAGGCCCGGCAGGCCTCCAGCATGGCCCGCATCTCGTCCGGCGTGGCCCGCGACACCGCGATGACCACCTCGTCCACGGCCTCGCGCGCGGCCACGGCCGCCAGCTCGGACACGGGCCCGAGCACGGGCAGGTCGTGGATGGTCCGGCCGCGCTTGGTCGGGTCGTCGTCCAGGAAGCCCACGGGCCGCAGCCCCAGCCCCGGGTCGGCGTTCATCTCGCGCAGGAGCATCTCCCCGGCCCGGCCCGCGCCAACGATGAGCGCGCGGCGGCCCGGTCCGGCGGTCCCGGCGCGGCGGGCGAAAAAGGTCCGCACCCCCAGGCGCAGGCCCGAGGTCAGCAGCAGGGAGAGCAGTCCGTCCAGGACGAATACGCTGCGGGAAAAGCCCACGAAGCCGTGGCGGTAGAGAATGACCACCACCAGGAGCAGCTCGGCCAGGGCCACGGCCCGCACCAGGCGCTTCAGGTCCGTCAGGCCGGTGTAGCGCCACATGCCCCGGTACAGGCCGAAGAGCAGGAACAGCGCGGCCTTGAGCGGCACGGCCGCGACAAGCAGGCCGGGAATCTGCTCCGCGAAGGCGGGCGGCGGGGCGAAATCGAAACGCAGCTGGTAGGCCAGCCAGAGCGACAGGCCGAAGAGCAGGGCGTCGGCCCCGGCCATGAGCCAGAAACGCGGGTTGCGCGCGTTGGCCAGGGGCGCGCGCATCAGGCCTTCCCCGCCGCCTCCAGGAGGACGCGGGACACGGCCCGCACGTCCTCCCGGGTCATGGCCGTGCCCGAGGGCAGGCAGAGCCCGCGCTCGAAAAGCTCCGCGCTCACGGCCCCGCCGAAGACCCGCGCGTCCCGGAACACGGGCTGGAGGTGCATGGGTTTCCACATGGGCCGGGACTCCATGTCCCGGGCCTCCAGGACCAGGCGGGCCGCCTCGCGGTCCAGGCCGAAGGCCTCCCGGTCCAGGAGGACCACCGTGAGCCAGCGGTTGCCCCGGCACCACTCCGCCTCGGGCATGAACGAGACGCCCGGAGCCCGGCCCAGGAACTCCCGGTATTCGTCGAAGATCTCCCGCCGCCGGGCCACCCGGCCGGGCAGGGCCCGCAGCTGGCCCAGGCCGATGGCGGCCAGCACGTTGCTCAGGCGGTAGTTGTAGCCGAGGGTGCTGTGCTCATAGTGCGGGGCCGGGTCGCGGGCCTGCTGCGAGAGCCGCCGGGCCTCGGCGATGAGGGCCGCGTCGTCCGAGGCCAGCAGGCCGCCGCCCCCGGCGGTGATGATCTTGTTGCCGTTGAAGGAGAAGGCCGCCGCGCGCGCGCCCTTGCCCGCGTGCCGCCCCTTGTAGGTGGAGCCCACGGATTCGGCCGCGTCCACCAGCAGGGGCACGCCGTGGCGGTCGCAGATTTCCTGGAGCCGGTCGTAGTCCGCGCAGTGGCCATAGAGGTCCGTGGGCGCCACGGCGCGCACCCTCCGGCCCTCGCGGACGTAGGCCTCCAGGGCCTCCTCCAGGAGGCCGGGGTCCATGGTCCAGGTGGCCCGATCGCAGTCCACGAAGGCGAGTTCCGCGCCGAGCTGCGCGGCCGGGGCCACGCCGCCCACGAAGGTCAGGGTGGAGGCCAGGACCACGTCTCCGGGGCCGACCCCGAGCATGCGCAGGCCCAGGTGCAGGGCCGCCGTGCCGCTGGACAGGGCCAGGCAGTGGCGGATGCCGCACATCTCCGCGAAGGCCCGCTCGAAGGCTTCGAGCATGGGCCCGAGGGGCGCGATCCAGCCCGAGTCGAAGGCCCCCCGGACGAGCTCGAATTCCTCTCCGCTCAAGTGCGGCGGCGAAAGAAACAGGCGCGGCATGCGGTTCTCCCGGGCCGGAGGGCCTGCCACGGGCTCCCGGCCGGTTTGCGATCGTGGACGCCGTTCCGGCGTTGAAAAGATCAGCGGGGGCGGGCGGGAACGCCCACCACCGTGGTTCCGGGGGCCACGTCGCGCACGGCCACGGCCCCGGCCCCCACGACGCAACGGTCGCCCAGGCGCACGCGAGGCAGGACCGTGGACCCGATGCCCACCAGGACATCCTCGCCCACCACGCACTCGCCGCCCAGGACCGCGCCCGGGGCCACGTGGGCGTGGGGCCCGATGCGGTTGTGGTGCTCCACGACGCAGCCGGTGTTCAGGATGCTGTCCGCCAGGATCACGGCCCCGGTGTTGACCACGGCCCGGGCGCAGACCATGCAGCCGGGCTCCAGGATCACGCCCGGGGCCAGCACGGCCGAGGGATGCACGGCGTTGGCGAAGTTCTCGCCCGCGGCCAGGAGGTGCTCGTACAGACGGCGGCGGCGGGCGTTGTCCCCGATGGCCACGATGACCGCGTCGTGGGACACGGCGTTCAGGTCCTGATCCTGGCCGAGCACCGGCAGGCCCAGGAAGACCCGGCCCTGGAGGTTCGGATTGCCGTCCAGGAAGCCGATGGGATGCACGTCCCCGTCACCCGCCGCGCGCATGGCCAGAAGGATGTCGGCCACCACCTGGCCGTGGCCCCCCGCGCCGATGACGAGAACGTCCATGTTCAACCCTCCGCGAGAATGAGGCGCACGGCCTCGACCACGTCGGCCACGTCCGCGTCCGAGAGCTTGGGCGACAGCGGCAGGCTCACGGTGCGCCGCCCGATGTTCATGGCCTCGGGCCAGTGCTCGGGCCGCCAGCCGAAGCGCTGCTGGTAGTAGGGGTGTTCGGGCACGGACAGGTAGTGCACGCCCACGCCGATGCCCTCGCGGGTCATGCGGGTGAGGAACTCGTCGCGGGACACGCCGCAGCGGTCCTTGTCCACCAGGACGGTGTAGAGGTGCCGGGCGTGGCGGGTCTCCGGCTCCTCGGGCGCCGGCAGGCCCAGGGGCAGGCCCGCGAAGGCCTTGTCGTACATCTCCCAGACCGCCCGGCGGCGGACGAGGTTCCCCTCCACGCGGGCCAGTTGGTGGATGCCGATGGCGGCCTGAAGATCCATCATGTTGTACTTGAACCCGGCCTCGACCACGAAATAGTGCTTGTAGCCCTCGTCCCCGAAGCGCTTCCAGGCGTCGGCGGACATGCCGTGCAGGCCCAGGATCTTGATCCGGGCCATGCGCTCGGCGTCCGAGGACACGACCATGCCGCCCTCGCCCGTGGCCACGTTCTTGGTGGCGTAGAAGCTGAAGCAGCCGAGGTCGCCGAAGGCGCCCACGTGGCGGCCGCGCCAGGTGGTCTCGATGGCGTGGGCGCAGTCCTCCACCAGGAACAGGCCGTGCTCCCGGGCCAGGGCGGTGAGCGCGTCCATGTCGCAGGGCCGTCCGGCGAAGTGCACGGGCAGGATGGCCCGGGTGCGCGGGGTGATCTTCTCGCGCACGCGCTCGGGGTCGATGTTCATGGTCCGAGGGTCCACGTCGGCCAGGACCGGCGTGGCTCCGGCGTGGATGATGGCGTTCACCGAGGCGCAGAAGGTCAGCGGCGTGGTGATGACCTCGTCGCCGGGCTTGAGGTCCAGGGCCACCAGGGCCAGGTGCAGGGCCGCGGTGCAGGAGTTCAGGGCCGCGGCGTGGGGCGCGCCCACGTAGGCCGCGAAGTCGGTCTGAAAGCGGGCCACCTTGGGCCCGGTGCCGAGCCAGCCGGAGCGCATGCTGGCCACGACCTCGTCCACCTCCTCCTGGAGGATGAGCGGGGAACCGAAGATGAGAAAACGCTCCTTGGGGCGTACGGGCATGGGATCAGTCTCCGGAAAGTCCCAGGGCGCGAGGAAAGAGCTCGCCCCGGAAGGTGAGTTCGGCCGCGCCCTGGAGGAAGACCTTGCCGTCCTCCAGGCTCACGCCGAGGGTTTCGCCGCCCGTGGTGGTCAGGGCCGCCGAGGGTCCGGTGAGGTCCAGGCTGGCGGCCACGATCTGGGAGGCGGCCGCGCCCGTGCCGCAGGCGTATGTTTCGTCCTCCACCCCGCGCTCGTAGGTGCGCAGGAGCATGCGGCCCTTGTCCTGGACCTGGACGAAGTTCACGTTGGTTCCGGCCGGGGCGAAGCGGCCGTGGAATCGGATGTCGTGGCCGAGCTTGCGCACGTTCACGGCCGCGACGTCCTCCACGAAGAACACCGCGTGGGGCACGCCCATGACCACGAAATGCAGGCGCAGGATGTCCGCGTCCAGGCTCAGGTCGATGTCCAGGGTCAGGTCCCGGGGCGGGGTGAGCTGGACCTTGACCAGCCCGGACGCCGGGAAGACCTCGGCGGCGATGGGGCCGGCGTCCGTGCCGAAGGAATGGCGCTCCGGGGCCAGGCCGATGGCGTGGGCCAGCCTGGCCGCGCACCGCGAGGCGTTGCCGCACATCTCGGCCCGCGAGCCGTCGGAATTGTAGAAATGCCAGCGATAGGCAAGCCCGGAGTCCGCCGGGGCGTCCTCCAGGAAGAACAGGCCGTCCGCGCCCACGCCGAAGGCCTTGCGGCAGACCTTGCGGGCCCATTCGGCCATGTCGGCCTCGGGCACCCGGGCCGAACGGTTGTCGATGACCACGAAGTCGTTGCCGCAGCCCTGCATCTTGTGAAAGGGCACGCCGTTGTCGAACATGCTGCTCATGAGGCCTCCCGAACGGCTCATCCTTGGAGAAAAACCCCCGGCCGTCAAGGCTTGAATTGCGAGACGAGCATGCCCGAGAGCATCAGGCCGCAGCCCAGGACGCCGCGCAGGTCCATGCCCTCGCCCAGGAGCAGGACCCCGGCCAGGGCCGCGAACACGGTCTCCAGGTTGAGGATGATCGCCGCGTGGGCGGGCTTGGCGTCGCGCTGGGCCACCACCTGGAGGGTGTAGGCCACGCCCACGGACATGAGCCCGCCGTAGAGGATGGGCCAGAATCCGCCCCGCAGCCCGGCCAGGGTGATCTCCTCGCCCGCCAGGGCGACCCCCAGGCTGAGCGCGGCGCAGACCGCGAACTGGATGCTGGAGAGCCGCACGGCCTGCCCGGCGGTCATGCCCGGGGTCAGCCAGCCGATGAGCAGCACGTGCCCGGCCCAGAAGAACGCGCCGATGAACACGAGCACGTCGCCGAAATTGACGCTCAGGCTCTCGCCCACGGAGAGGAAATAGAGCCCGGCCAGGGCCAGGCCCGCGCCGACCCAGGTGCCCAGGCCCACGCGCTGGCCCAGGAAGCGCCCCAGCACGGGCACCAGGACCACGTACATGCCGGTGATGAAGCCCGCCTTGCCCGCCGTGGTGTAGATCAGGCCCTGCTGCTGGAGCGTGGCCCCGGCGAAGAGCACCAGGCCCAGGAGCAGGCCGCCCCGGCCCATGCCCAGGGGCGGACGCCGCAGGATCCGGCCGCTCTCCCCGCGCTCCAGGCGCAGGAACAGCGGCGCCAGGGCCAGGGCGCCCAGGGCGAAGCGCACGCCGTTGAAGGTGAAGGGGCCCATGTGCTCCATGCCCAGGCGCTGGGCCACGAAGGCGCAGCCCCAAATGAGGGCGGTGATCAGGAGCAGGATGTTGGCGACGGCGCTGCGGCTCATGGATTCTCCGGGAAATGGGGAGGAGCGAACGCCCGTTCTGCCCCTTTGGGCCGCAGATATCAAGCCCCCTTCGGAGGGTCACGAAAAGGCGGGGACGAGGCTTCAGGGCCCCGGGGATGGCCCCGGGGCCGTTCCGTCCGCCTACCAGCGATCGGCGTGGATGCGCTCGGGATTGAAGCGGTCCTCGGGCTTGGGCCGCTCGGCGGGGTGTCCGAGAACCAGCAGGGCCAGGGGCGTGACCTCGGCGGGCAGGCCGCAGAGCCTGCGGAAGCCCTCCACCCGGTCCGGCAACGGATAGATGCCGGTCCAGACCGCGCCCAGGCCCAGGGCGTGCGCGGCCAGGAGCATGTTCATGGCGCAGTTGGAGCAATCCTGCGCCCAGTAGCCCTCGCACTTCTCCAGACGGCTGTCGCCGCAGACCAGGACCGCCACGGGCGCGTCCTTGGCGAATCCGGCGTAGGGGTTGATGTCCCCGACCCGGGCCAGGATCTTGCGGTCGCGGATGACGATGAACTGCCAGGGCTGCTCGTTGCAGGCCGATGGAGCCTGCATGCCGCAACGCAAAACCTCGCGCAGGGTCTCTTCGGCCAGGGGCTCGGACGTGTACTTGCGCACGCTGCGCCGGGTCGTGATGGCCTCCAGCGCGCCCATGGGCCCGGCAGCCGGGGTCTTGGACCGGGCTTCGGCCGGAAGAAAGGCCAGGGGCAGGGCCAGAGCCAACAGCCGGAGCAGCCTCCGGCGACCTGTGGCGAATCCGTTTCCGCTCATACCGCTTCTCCTTGGTGAAGGGTGAAAGGGATCGGAAATCCGCTGCCGCCTACCACTCCACGGGCAGGCGGACCTTCTGCCTGGCCTTGTTCTGGAAGAGCACGAAGCCGTTGTCCCGGCCGTGGAGGTAGAGGTCGCGGGTCACGGCCACGTCCTGGCGGCAGTATTCGGTGATGAGGTCCAGGCGGCCCTCCTTCCACCACTTGAGCGCCATGAGGCCGTCGGCGGACTTGCCCGCGCCCAGGGTGGCCTGGGCCAGGTTGTCCAGCTTGAGCCGGTAGCCCAGCCGCTGGTGGACCTTCTCCAGCATGTCCAGGGTCGGCAGGCTGTGGAACGGGAAGGGCGTCACGCCCTGGAGCACGGAGTAGTCGAAGCGGCGCACGTTGAAGCCCACCACCAGGTCGAAGCCGCGCAGGAACTCGGCCATGGCGGGCACCTCCTCCTGCGGGAAGTCCCGGAACTCCTCGCGCGCGGAGTCCCAGACCACGGCGATGCTCACGCCCATCTTGTCGGCGCGGTTCCAGCCGCCCACCTCGTCGGCCGCGTGGCGCGTCTCCACGTCGAGCACGGCGAAATTCCGGGGCGCGGCTTTCCGCAGAAGCAAGGGCTGCTGGGACTGCGGCGTCTGGGGCATGGGCGTTTCCTCCTGGGCCGCGATTTCCGGCGGGCGGCCCTCGCGGATGCTCCGCAGTACGAAGCGCGCCGCGTCCTTGTCAATGGGTCGGTTGCCGGAGCCGCACTTGGGCGAGTGCACGCAGGAGGGGCAGCCGGTTTCGCAGGGGCACTCCTCCACGGCCCGCAGGGTGGCGGACACGAGGGCGGCCGCCTTGCCGAAGGCCTCGCGGGTCAGGCCCGCGCCGCCGGGCAGGCCGTCGTAGATGAACACCGCCGCCGAGCCCACCTGGGGGTGGAAGGGCGTGGAGATGCCGCCCAGGTCGTTGCGGTCGGCCAGCACGAGCAGGGGCAGGATGCCTATGGCCGCGTGCTCCACGGCGTGGATGCCGCCCATGAAGTGCAGGTAGCCCTGCTCCGCGGCCCGGCGGATCTCGTCGGAAATTTCGAACCAGAGGCCCTCGGTCTCGAAGACCAGGGGCGGGAAGTCCAGGGGCGCCATGCCCAGGAGCTTGCCCCCGCGCACGGCCCGCTTCTCGTAGCCGGTGATCTCCTCGGTGACGCGCAGGCGGCCGAAGTTCACGCGTGCGCCGAAGGCCGCGCCGCGCTCGTAGACCTCCAGGATTTCCGTGGACTTGTGCCCGCGCACGCGGGTGTAGTAGGCCACCCGCCGGGGCTCGGCCAGCACCCGGTTCGTCTCCAGGTCCATGTCCGCGACGACGTAGCTCTGGCCCCGGTGGAGGTAGACCGCGCCGGGATGGGTTTCGCGGAAGGCCCGGAAAGCGTCGATGGTCCCGATCTCCCGACCCTCGCGGTCCTCGATGTGCAGGCTCCGGCCCGCGCCGCGCAGGTCCAGATCGCGGTGCGGCCGCTTGCGCCCGGCCACGATCTCCCGGCCGTCCTCGGTGTGAAACAGCCCGCCCTCGGCGAGGAGGTGATCCACCCGCGCGCGCACCGGCTCCTCGGCCAGGTAGGGCTCGCCCAGGCGCAGGGACAGCTCGGCGGCGGCGCAGCCCAGGTGCCGATCCAGGATCACCGGGTTGTGGGGGTTGAGCACCGCGCATTCCGGCGGCCGGGCGAAAAAGTCCTCGGGGTGGCGCATGAAGTACTGGTCCAGGGCGTCTTCACCGGCCACCAGGGCCACGGCCGAGTCGCGCAGGGAACGGCCCACCCGGCCGCCGCGCTGGAGCGTGGCCATGACCGTGCCCGGGTAGCCCACCAGGATGCAGAGGTCCAGGCCGCCGATGTCGATGCCCAGCTCCAGGGCGCTGGTGGAGATCACGGCCAGCAGCTCGCCCGAGGACATGCGGGCCTCGATCTCCCGGCGCTCCTCGGGCAGGAAGCCCGCGCGGTAGGCGCTGATGCGCTCCCGGTACGGCCCGGAGCGCTCCGAGGCCCAGAGCGCCACCAGCTCGGTGAGCTTGCGCGACTGGCAGTAGACGATGGTCCGCAGGTTCCTGGCCAGGGCCGCCTGGAGCAGCAGGATCGCGGCCTGGGCCGGGCCGTCGGCCGGGTTGAGGAAGACCATGTGCCGCCCGCCCTGGGACGCGCCGGACTCCGTGACCGCCTCCACGGGCAGGCCCGTGAGCTGGGTGCAGAGCTCTTCCGGGTTGCCCACCGTGGCCGAACAGAAGATGAAGGTCGGGGTGGAGCCGTACAGGGCGCAGACCCGCAGCAGCCGCCGGAACAGGCAGGCCATGTGCGAGCCGAGCACGCCCCGGTAGGTGTGCACCTCGTCCACCACCACGAAGGACAGGCCCGCGAACAGCTCGGCCCAGGTCCCGTGGTGCGGCAGGAGCGAGAGGTGGACCATCTCCGGGTTGGTGAGCAGGACGTTGGGCGGGGACTGGCGAAGCTTCTTGCGGCGGTAGGGACTCGTGTCGCCGTCGTAGATCGCGGCCGAGGGCGCGCGTTCGCCCAGGGGCTCCACCAGCTCCTCGAAGGCCCGCAGCTGGTCCTGGGCCAGGGCCTTGAGCGGAAAGAGATAGAGCGCCTTGGAGTCGGGGTTGCGCAGGGCCTCCTCGATCACCGGCAGGTTGTAGCAGAGGGTCTTGCCGCTGGCCGTGGGCGTGGCCACCACCACGTTGCGGCCCGCGCGGGCCAGGTTCACGGCCTGGGCCTGGTGGCTGTAGAGACGCTCGACGCCCCGGGCCTCCAGCAGGCCGCGCACCGAGGCCCCCCAGGGCCGGGCGGGCTCGGCGAAGACCGCCTCGCGGCCGGGCAGCAGGCGGTGATGCACCACCTGGGCTCCCAGGCGGGGGGAGTCCAGCAGGGCGGTGACGTATTCCAGGACAGGATTCATCGGGACGGAGCTTCCTCGGGCCGGGCGGTGGGATCGCGCCCGCACTCCCCTCCTAGCGCCTGCCGCCGGAAAAGGCGAGTCCCCGGCCGGAAGGGCCCGGGACGAGGGCGCCGCGTTTTTTTTGTTGACCCGTCTACGGCCTCACGGTTTCTCCTCGGTCTTTCCAACCCAAGGAGGACCGCATGACGACATCTTCACGCCACGTGGCGCGCACCCACACCCACCTGTTCACGGCCCCGCCGGAGGCGATCTTTCCCCTGCTCTGCCCCACCCGCGAATACGACTGGATCCCGCGCTGGTCCTGCGAGCTGGTGCACAGCGTCTCGGGCTTCGCGGAACCGGACTGCGTCTTCGTCACCGACTTCCCGGAATCCGGCCGGGAGGTCTGGCTCCAGACCCGCCACGAGCCTTGCCGGGCCGTGGAATTCGCGCGCATTGGCGCGGAGCGGGCGATGCGCTACACCATTGAACTGTTGCCCGCGCCCGGAGGCACGGCCCTGTGCCTGACGCAGCGGTCCACGTACCTCGACGCGGCCGGGGCCGAGGCGCGCAAGGCCGACGACGACCACATCTTCGCGGAAGAGATGCCGGGGCTGATGGCCCTCGTCGAGCGCTACCTGGCGCGCGGCGCGGTCCCCGGCGGGGAATAGGAACGGCAACCGGATCAGCGAGGACGCATCATGGGCTGGACCATCGGCAGGCTGGCCAAACGGCACGGCCTCTCGCGCAGCACCCTGCTGCACTACGACGCCATCGGCCTGCTGCGGGCCTCGGCCCGCGGCGGGGGCGACTACCGGGTCTACGACGCGGCCGACGACGAACGGCTGGCGGCCATCCGGCGCTACCGCCGGGCCGGCCTGCCCCTGGCCGCCATCCGCGACCTTCTGGACGGGGGCGAAAACAGCCTGGCCTCCATCCTGGGCAGGCGGGTCGAGGACCTGGACGCCGAAATCGGCGAGCTCAAGCGCCAGCGCGCCTTCGCGCTCAAGCTCCTGGGCCGCGCGGAGGGACTGCCGCCAGCCGGGATTCCCCTGGACAAAAAGCGCTGGACGGAACTCCTCCGCGCCACGGGCTTCAGCGAGGAGGACATGCGGTGCTGGCACGCGGTCTTCGAACGCACCGACCCGGAGGGCCACCTCCGCTTCCTGGAATTCCTGCGCATCCCGGGCGAGGAGATCGCGGCCATCCGCGCCTTTTCCTCGGCCCCGGGCCGCATCCTGAACCTTCATCGCCACACGGAACGATACATGGACTATTTTCTCGAACTCATGCGCGACATGCCGCGCCTGGCCCCCGGCGGCCGGGAGCACACCCTCCGGGCCCTGGACCTGGCCGGGCCGCTGCCGGAGCAGCCCCGCATCCTGGACATCGGCTGCGGTCCGGGCTCCGCGTCCCTGGTCCTGGCCGAACGCACCGGCGGAACGGTCACGGCCGTGGACCTGCACCAGCGCTTCCTGGACGAGCTGAGGGAACGGGCCCGCGCGACGGGCCTGGAGGACCGCGTCCGCCCGGTGCGCGGCGACATGGCCGCCCTGGCCTTCCCGCCCGGCTCCTTCGACCTCGTCTGGGCCGAGGGCTCCATCTACCTCATGGGCGTGGAGGCCGCCCTGGCCGCCTGGCGGCCCCTGCTGGCCCCGGGCGGGGTTCTGGTATTCAGCGAAATCTACTGGCTCACCGACGACCCGCCCAAGGACGCCCAAGACTTCTTCGCCCTGGACTGCCCGAACATGCGCCGGGCCGAGGACGACGCGGCGGCCCTGCGCGCCGCAGGGTTCACGCCCCTGGGCGGCTTCACCCTGCCGCCCGAGGCCTGGACCGCCGAATACTACGGCCCGCTGGCGGACCGGCTGCCCGGGTTCCTGAAGGCCCACGGCCACGTGCCCGAGGCCTGCATGGCGGCCGAGGCCATGCGGAAGGAGATCGACCTCTTCCAGGAACACCACGCGGCCTACGGCTATGCCTTCCAGATCGCCCGGCGCGACGGCTGACGGAGCTTCGCGGCCCGCGATCCTTGACAAACTCCCAGGCACGGGAAACGATGGCGGACATCGATTCCGCATCCGCACCGGTTCCGGGAGGACGACAGATGAAAACGGTCGAGGAAATCGTCGCTCTATCCATGGACGGAGGGGGAGAGGTCGCGATCGTCCCCTTTCTTCCCTACATTCTTCAGGATTTTCATGAACTCGGCTCCTCGGCCCGAGCGATCCTCGAAGCCGCGCGGCGGCACGCCCCGGCCGGAAAAGGCCTGGACGTGCTCGACGTGGGCTGCGGCAAGGGCGCGATTTCCATCCTTCTGGCGGCCGAGCTGGGCTGCCGGTGCCTGGGCCTGGACGCGATCCACGAATTCACCGTCGCCGCGCGCGCACGCGCCGAGCGGGAAGGGGTGGCCGACAGCTGCGCCTTCGCCTCCGGCGACGCCCGCGCGATCATCCCGCACCTCGGGAGCTTCGACGTCATCGTCCTGGGCTCCACCGGCCCGATCCTCGGCGGCTATTTCGGGACCATGACGGCCCTGAAGCCCCACCTGCGGCCTGACGGCATCATCATCCTCGACGACGGCTATCTGGACGACGGCAGCCCGTCAGACCACGAATTGATCGTGAACAGGAGTACGCTGCTGGGTGAAATCAGCCGGGCCGGAATGGCCCTGTCCGCCGAAATGCCCGCCGCCCCTCCCGACAGGGACGCGGAATACGACGGACAACTCGCGGACATCACCAGAAGATGCGCCGAACTGGAAGCCGCGCACCCCGACCGAACGGCGCTTTTCCGCGCCTATGCCGAACGGCAGCGGCAGGAATACCGCAACCTGAAGACCGATGTCATCTGCGTCACGCTGATCATCCGCCACGCATAGGGCCGGGTTTAGGCTTCCAGAAGCGCCAGGCACTCCGGGGTCGTGACCAGGCGGCAGTAGACCGCGCCCAGGGCGGCCAGGAACGCGCCGTGGACCTGGGCCGCCGGGATGGTCGCGCCCTGGAACGAGAGGTCGCGCGAGGCGCAGGCGTCCACCGGCGCCACGCAGCCGAAACCCAGGTCAAAGGCCGCGCGCACCGTGGCGTCCACGCACATGTGGGTCATCATGCCGCAGACCACCAACTCCCGGACCCCGGCCTCGCGCAGGAGGTCCAGCAACGGCGTGTCTCGGAAGCTGTTGGGAAAGCGTTTGAGCACCACGGCCTCGCCAGGGCGCGGCTGCACCAGGGGATGGAACTCCGCCCCCGGCGTGCCGGGCAGGAAGAAGGTCGAGCCCGGACGCGTGGACTCATGCCGCACGTGGAACACGGGCCAGCCCTTGTCCCGGAAGGCGAACAGCAGGCGCGCGGCCTGGGCCGCGGCCTCGGGCGAACCCACCAACTCCATGCGGCCGCCCGGGAAGTAGTCGGCCTGGATGTCGACGATCACCAAGGCTTTCATGGGAACACTCCTGTTCGGGAATGATGGTCAAGCGTTCCGGGGGAGCCCCCTCCTCCAAAGACCTTCATCAAAAGAGAAAGAAGGGACGACGCGGGGGGAACTTGGCATGAATCGGCGGCCTTGAAAAGACGGAACCGGGCCTGTCGGCGTTCTTGACGCCGCAAAGCCCGTTGCGTATCACCCCCTCACACGACGGTTTTCAACAAAGAGGTCTTTTTGAGCAGCATCAGCATGGATCGTGTCGCATCGGTTGTCGGCGAAAGCCGCGGCCGGTAGACGCGTCCGAAGCCCGAGCCTCCCCTCCCGGGAAGGCCCTTTCCGCCTCGGAGCGATCCGCTCCGTCCGCTCCGGTTCGGCATCCCCGGCCGGTCTTTCTCCGCTTTCGTCCGGCAACCATTCCTTGTCGTTTCCGCAGGCGAACCGCGCCGCGTCCGGCCCCGCGCCGTCACGCGGCATCCCCGCGCACAAGGAGTGTCGCAATGTTCATTCGAGACGAACGGCCTGACGACGTTTCGCGCATCTCGCGCATCCAATACGACGCCTTCAAGAACCACCCGGTCCACGCGCCCGGGGCCGAGCCCACGGAACACCGCATCGTCGAACGCCTGCGGGCGTCCGGCGGTCTGACCCTCTCCCTGCTGGCCGAGGCCGGGACCGAGGCCGTGGGACACATCGCCCTCTCGCCCGCCGTGGTGGGCGTGGCCCACGAGGGCTGGTTCCTGCTCGGCCCCGTCGGCGTACTGCCGCGCTTCCAGGGACAGGGAATCGGCTCGGCCCTGGTCCGCGCGGCGCTGCGGCGCATGCGCGGCGTGAGGGCCGACGGCGTCGTGCTGGTGGGGGAGCCCGCGTTCTACGCCCGCTTCGGCTTCGAGCGCGCGCCCGGCCTGTTCTACCCCGGCGTGCCGGAGCAATACGTCCTGGCGGCGTGCTTCAACGACGCGGTTCCCCGGGGCGCGATCATCGCCCACGAGGCCTTCGCCGAAGGCGCGTAGCGCCCACCGGCCCCAGCGACACAAACACCGGGGCTCCCGCCGCGGCGGGACGTCCCTCAAGGATAACGGCCATGCAATTGCACGACTTCGGTTTCGACCAATGGTTCGAGGCCCATGCCGCCGAATACGGCATGGAGGGCTGCGGCTTCGCCCGCGTCACCGCCGTGGACCGGGGCTCCTGCCTCGTCAGGAACGCGTCCCGGGAAATCCCGGCCGAACTGTCGGGACGGCTCGCCTACGATACGGAGAGCCCCGCCGACCTGCCCTGCGTGGGCGACTGGGTGACGGCGCGCCTCTACAACGACGGGACCGCCGCGATCATCCAGCGGGTGTTTCCGCGCCGGACCTTCCTGCGCCGTCGCTCGCCCGGAACAATCGACGGGGTCCAGATGATCGCGGCCAACATCGACACCGCCTTCATCGTCCAGTCCTGCCGGGTGGACTTCAACCCCGCGCGACTGGAGCGCTACCTGGTCATGGCGGCGGACGGCGGCGTGGAACCAGTGATCGTCCTCACCAAGGCGGACCTGGCCGCCCCGGAGGAGTTGGAGCACATCCTGGCCACGGTCCAGGCCCTCACCCCGACCCGGGCGATCGCGCTCAGCAACGTCACCGGACTGGGCTTCGACACCCTGCGCCAGACGCTCGTTCCGGGCAGGACCTGCTGCCTCCTCGGCTCGTCCGGGGTGGGCAAGACGACCCTCATCAACCGCCTCCTGGGCCTGGAGGCCTTTGTAACCCAGGCCGTCAGCGGCACGGGGGAAGGCGTCCACACGACCACGCGGCGGCAGCTCGTGGTCCTTGGCCAGGGCGCGATGCTCGTGGACACGCCCGGCATGCGGGAACTCGGCATGACGGACGCCGTCGACGGGATCGACGCGGGCTTCGGGGAAATCGCCGCGCTGGCGGCGCAATGCCGCTACGCGGACTGCACCCACGAGCACGAGCCGGGCTGCGCGGTCAGGGCCGCGGTCCGCGCGGGCGAACTGGCCCAAGATCGCTACGCCAGCTACCTCAAGCTCAGAAAGGAATCCGAATTCGCGGCCCTGTCCACCCTGGGCAGGCGGCGTAAGGAAAAGGCCTTCGGCAAGTTCATCCAATCATTCAAGAAACAACAGAAACGCTGACCCACCAGCGCCGGGGCGCCCAAAGGACGGCCCGGCGCCTTTCTAAAACGGGGCGAAGCCCCCCCGGCTTCGCCGGTTCATGGAAAGGCAAAAAAACTCCCACGCCTTTCTGAAAAGGGGCGAAGCCCCCCCGGCTTCGCCGGTTCATGGAAAGGCAAAAAACTCCCACGCCTTTCTGAAAAGTGGCGAAGCCCCAGAGGATTCCAGGCGGATTCGCGGGGCGGCCTGCCAATGCGAGGCGGAAGCAAGGCCCCGAGCTTCCGGGTCGGAACGTGGACCGGCCGCCACAAGGCCTGCCGACGCGGAGCGTTGCCCGTGGTGGGGCGTTCTGGTAGCCTGCTGCCGCGGGATTCATCCTGCCGACCCCGCCCGTCGAGACGTTCATGGACGAGGGCGTGATGACGCGCACCATGTCCGGCCACGCGCGCCATGAGAGCACAGCGCTGAATACGCGACACGGAGGTTCTCATGAAAATGCCTGAGCACCCAGTGCTCCAGCACCGTTGGGCGCTGCGAGACGGCAAGGAAGGGAAGGTCCTCGTCTATTACGGGCTGCGCAATCCGCCGCGCCAGCATCAGTCCGTGGTGTCCATTCCCGACTTTCTCGCCGAGGCGCTGAACCGGCTTGACGGCTCGGCCGGCCTGGACAGCCTGCCGCGGGCCGTGCGCGAAAGCGGGGATTTTCTGCAACTGGTGGAGCAGCGGATCGTGGTGGACGGGCCGGACCGACGCAAACCGTCCACGGCCGAGCACAAGCGGTCCTGCGTCAGGTGCGTGGCCGACGACCACCTGCTGCCCGGGCTGGAGTTCGATGAACGCGGAGTGTGCGCCTTCTGCCAATGCTACGAGCTGGCCGAACGGGATGGCGGGTCCGCCGGACCGCGCAACCAGGTGGATGACGCCGAACTCCTGTCCATCGCCGCCGCCAACAAGGAGTCCCGGTTCGACGTCATGGTCCTGTGCACCGGCGGCAAGGACTCCACCTATCTCTTATGGTATTTGGCCAAAAAGCTCGGGCTCCGCGTTCTCGCCGCTTCCTGGAACATGCCGTACACCAACGAGACCTGCCGGAGGAACCTCCGCCGCGCTCTTGAATTGCTGCCGCAGGTCGAACTGGTGGAGCGGACCCTGCCCTGGAACGACATCCGCGCCGCCATGCGCGCCCAGTTCGGCAACGTGGGCGTGCCGTGCCTCTGCCCGGTGGTGGCCCATGTGTTGTTCTTCCCCCTGGCCACGGAGGAGCGGATTCCGGTGGTCATGCAGGGGGTTGAGGAAGTGCAGCTGGCGGTCATGAGCTATGTGCTGCGCAACCTGCGGCCGGGCAAGGGACAGCCCCAGCCCGCGCCGCCGTCCATCCGCGAGCAGACCCTCCAGTTCCTGGGGATGGTGGCCGACTCTCCCGAACCGGCCGATCCCTTTTCCATGACCGCGGATTTCATCAACTACCAGCGGTCCATCCGAAACATCCTCGATCCGATCTATGCGCCGTTCGACCGCATGCTGCAAAGAGCCAGACGGGACGAATCCGCATTCCTGCCGCAGCTGCGGCGTCTCAGGACGAACAAGCTGTACGGCACGTGGTCGGAGGTCGCGGAGCTCATGCACAAGGAGATGGACTGGAGAATGCCGCCGGGCCAGAAGGGACTGCTGCACACCAGCTGCCGCATTGAGAAGGTCAAGGACTACTGCCAGTACATGCGCTTCCGCAACATGCGCTCCACCTACTTCCCGCAATCCATCGTGGAGGTGAGCGCCGGGGTCGCCTTCGGGCTGCTTTCCCGTGAGCAAGGGCTGAAGGAGGTGGCGGAGCTGGGCTACCACCGCGAGCCGGAGGTCATGGCCGGGCTGCTCGAAGACCTGAAAATGGGCGAGGGCGACCGCGAAACCCATGGGGAAGCCGTCTATTCCCTGTGCGACTGTGCCGAAGGGCTCCGAGGGGATCATGAGCGATGATTTTCTGAACCGGGCGCTGCCCATCTTCACCGAGGCGGGCTTCGCGGTCCTCAAAAGCAAGCTCGTCGCCTTCGCCGGCCTGGGCGGCGTGGGCGGCGGCGCGTTTCTGGCCCTGGTCCGCTGCGGGGTGGCGCGGTTCCGCCTGGCGGAAAACGGCGTCTTCGACCCCCCGGACATGAACCGGCAGGCCGCGGCCTTCGGCCACACCATGGAACGGCCCAAGCTCGAAGTCTATGCGGAGCTGGCCCGGTCCATCAATCCCGATGTGGAGCTGGAACTCTTCCCGGAAGGGGTCGACGGGGACAATCTCGAACGGTTCCTGGCCGGAGCCGACCTGCACGTGGGGGTGATCGACGCGGAAAAGGGCGCCGAGGTCAAGGCCAAGGCCCCGGACCTGATCCAAAAGCACGGCCTGCCCATGTTCACCTGCGGGGCCGTCGGTTTCGGCTCCGTGCTGGTGGGCCACGAGCCCGGCGGCATGATGCCGGAGGAATTCTGGCGGCTGGTGAAGGAGAAATCCAGCGGCGGCGGCCTGCTGCCGTCAATGCTCGAAGAGTTCTTCAATCGTCCGGTGATGGAGCGCATCGCCAGGGGCTTGGCCTCCGGCAAGGCGCCCACCACGGCCATCGGCTGCCTGGCGGCGAACGCGCTGCTGGCTTGCGAAGTCCTCGTCTGCCTGTTGCGGGGCACCGGCCTGGTGGACCGCGAACCGGTTTACGCCCCGCGGTTCACCATGGTGGATTTCCTCAACCAGAAACTGGTCGTGGACGACGTGAGCCTTGGGGCATGACGGCCCGCCTCCCCGGCGTGGTCTTCCCCTCTGGAGCCGAAAATGGACCGCAAGAAACTGATCCGCGAACTTCAGGAATCACACCTGGAGATCGAGCCCGGCCAGGATGTCGGCATCGGGGCTTTTCGTCCCGAGGACGCCCTGGGCGTCGCCCTGGCCTACCATGAGGCCTATGGCGACGCCTTTCCGCTTGAATATGTCTACGACCCGGCGGAGATCGCCCGCCGCAACGCCTCGGGCGACCTGCACACCGTGGTGGCCAGGACCCCCAGGGGAGAGGTGGTGGGCCTTTTCGGACTCTTCCGCCCCGCCCCCAATCCCGATGTCTACGAGGCCGGGCAGCTCATCGTTCGGAAAAGCTACCGGAAGCGCAACGTGGCCACGGCCCTGAGCGAGGAGGCGCTCGACAACCTCCCGGTGCGCCTTGGCCTGCCCGTCATGATCTGCGAGGCGCTCACCAACAACGTGGCCTCGCAACACTTGAGCGAGGTGAAGGGCATGACCTTCACCGGGCTTGAGGTGGAGTGCATGCCGTCCCTGGCCTCCGCCAAGGCGGACGGCCCCGCCCGCAACATTTCGCTGTTGCTGATGTTCAAGGTCTTCGACAAATCCGCCCGCGCCGTGCACCTGCCCGAGGCCTACCGGTCCTTCTGCCAGGCGGCCTACGCGGAGATGAACCTGCCCCGCACCGTCCTGCCCGGAGCGTCTCCGGCGGGCGATACGGTGGCCGAGAGCCCGTTCGTGCTCCCGGAAATCGGGCTGGTGCGCCAGACCGTGCAACGCTGCGGCAGGGACCTTGGCGAGCTTGTCACCGCCTCCGAAGCCATGGCCGGTGACCGGGGCATGGTCCAGATGTTCCTGAACCTCGGCGACCCTGCCGCGCCCCGGGTCGTGGAAGACTTGCGGGACAGGGGATATTTTTTCTCCGGTCTGCTGCCCTGCTGGTTTGGGGCGGACGGCCTGGCCATGCAGAAGGTCGGCCGGGAGCCGGACTGGGGGGCCGTTCAGGTCTGCAGCGCAAAAGCCGAAGCGGTCCGCGGCCTGGTTCAGGAAGACTTCGAACGCGCCTGGAAGGGCGGACGTTCATGATCTGAACCGCAAGGGTGTTCCCCTTGCCACCATCAGACGGCGAGCGCGCGGGCGGTTCCCCGGGCCGTCCCTCCGGCCGGGCGGGGCAGGCGCGCGGCGGCGCGGGGGCCGATGAGGCCCAGGATGTTGTCGCGCGCGACCATGCGGGCCGTCTTCGAAGGCAGGCGGTCCAGCAAGGCGTTGTACTTGAGGACGTTGGCGGCGTACTTGTCCCAGTGCCCCACCACGTCCGTGCCGACCATGAAGCGGCCGGGCCGGCGCGCGATCAGGTCCGCCCAAGCCGCGAAGGACGCCTCATCCTTGGCGATGTAGTTCTCGAACACCAGCCAGGAAAGATCGAAATAAAGGTTGGAGTGGCGCTGGAGCGCGCCCTCGGCGACCTCCGGCAGGTTGGAAAGCTCCACCCGGCGCGAGACGCCTACGTGCGCCCAGACGATGTTCGTCTCGCGGTTGTGGCGCAAGGCGTTCTCCATCTCCGCGAGGTAGAGGGGCTCGTCCATCTGCGCGCCGGAGATGTTGTGGTGGATGATGACGGGCATGCGCATTTCGGCGGCCAGGTCGTAAACGGGCAGCAGGGCGGGATGGTCCGGCCGGGGCGGCTCGCCGTAGGTCTGGGCCGTGAGGTCGTCGTGGCGGCACATGATTTCGCCGATGCCCGCGATGAGGCCGGGGTATTCGGCCATGAGCCGCCGCAGGAGGTCGGCCGCGTTCATGTCGTTGGCGTTGATGCCGCAGATGAAGGGGATGAAGCGCGATCGGATGCGCGGCGGGGCATGGGCAAGGTGCTTGAGCAGCAGGAAGTCCGTGCCGGAATAGTAGTAGCAGCGCGAGTCGTTGGACAGGTAGTACTTGGGCTTCTTGGGCGCGGAGGGGTCCCACTGCTTGATCATGGGCATGCCGAAGAGCACGGCCCGCTCCACGTTGGCCGCGTTCATGGCCTCCACCAAACGCTCCAGCCCGTCCGTGACCTGCAGGAAATCCAGGTAGTGCAGGTGGCAGTCCACATAGCTGTGGCCGGAAAACACGGGCGGCTCGACGGCCTCGGGCCGCTGGGCCGACCCGGCGGCCAGCAGGCCGGAGGGCAGGGACGCCAGACCGGCGGCGGCCAGGGACGCCTTGAGAAAATCACGACGCTTCATGCGGACCCCCTTCCGAGGTCAAGCATCCGGTTTCCCGCGCCCGGCATCAATTATTTTCGTTCGTGATCCAGGGGCCCCGGCTTCGCCGGTTCATGGAAAGGCGAAAACCCTCCCGCGCCTTTCTGAAACGGGGCGAAGCCCCCCGGCTTCGCCGGTTCATGGAAAGGCGAAAACCCTCCCGCGCTTTTCTGAAACGGGGCGAAGCCCCCGCGCGCCGTTCTGAAAGGCCGTTCAGTCCTCGTCGCCCAGGGCCGGGACGAAGCCCGCGCGGCGCAGGGCGGCCAGGCCGGGGAAACCGTCCGGGTCGTCGGGCGGCAGGAGGAAGCGGCGACGGCCGTCGTCCAGGATTTCGCGCAGCCGCACCAGGGCGGCGTGGGCCAGGGCCTGGGAGCCGAAAAAGGCCTCGGGGTCCGGGAAGGGCCGCAGGGCGGCGACGAACCGGGCGCAGTGGCGCAGGGGCGTGAGGATCTCCTCCGTGGCCCGGGCCGTGGGCTGCTCATGGCCCAGGGCGGCCTGAAAGAGCCGGGGCAGGTTGAGGGCCAGCCGGAGGTCCAGGCCGTTGCGGTCCAGGACGCGGCCCAGGGCCACGAGGTCCGCGGCCGTGGCCGCCAGGGGCTGGGGCTCGTCCGGGGTTTCGGCGCAGCGGTTCTCCAGGAGCAGGCGCACGCCCGGGCGGCGGCGGGCCAGCTCGGCCTCGAAGGGCCGGTAGAGCATGAGGAACTCCTCCAGGCCGGGGCAGTCGGCGCGTAGCGGCGGGGAGAGCACGAGCAGGCGCGGGGCGGGCAGGTCGCGGACGAGACGGTGGAAGTGGAGGTAGAATTCGCGGGTCCAGGGCTGGCCGGACCAAAGCCGTGGCAGGCCGTCGCGGCGGGCGTCGCGCAGCATGTTCAGGCCCTTGAGCAGGGGCGAGACGCAGGCCCGGGGCTCGTCGCCGGTCTCGGCGCGCAGGGCGTAGAGCCCGGCCGGGGCCGGGGGCCGGGCGTCCAGGTGGCCGGGGTGTTCGGTCCAGGCGCCCGGGGGCGCGTCGGCGGGCAGGTGGACCTGGACCAGTCGGCTCATGGCGGCGCGGACTACTTGCCCGCCAGGTTGTACTTCTTGAGCTTGTACTGGAGATTGCTCTTGGACAGCCCGAGGAGGTCGGCGGCGTGGGACTGGACGAACTCGCAGCGGACCAGGGCCCGGCGGATGACCGCGGCCTCGATCTTGTCCAGGGTCTGGGCCAGGTCGAGCTTGATGGGCAGGAGGTCCACGGCGCTCTTGAACTGGGAGTCCTCGTCCTTGATCTCCGGGGGCAGGTCGTCGGCGTCGATGTACTCGCCCGGGGCCAGGACCACGCAGCGCTCCATGACGTTCTCCAGCTGGCGCACGTTGCCCGGCCACTCGAAGGCCGTGAGGTAGTCCATGGCCGAGGGGCTGAAGCCCTTGAACTCGCGGCCCGCCTCCTTGGAGAACTTGTGCAGGAAGTGGGTGGCCAGGATGGGGATGTCCTCGCGGCGCTCGCGCAGCGGCGGCAGGGGCAGGCTGACCACGTTCAGGCGGTAGTAGAGGTCCTCGCGGAAGGTCCCGTCCTTCACGGCCTGCTGAAGATTCTTGTTCGTGGCGGCCACCACGCGGATGTCCACCTCGATGGACTCGGAGCCGCCCACGCGCTCGAAGGTGCGCTCCTGGAGCACGCGCAGGAGCTTGACCTGGAGGTCGTGGGAGAGCTCG
Organism: Desulfovibrio aminophilus; assembly: GCF_023660105.1. Taxonomy (NCBI): domain Bacteria; kingdom Pseudomonadati; phylum Thermodesulfobacteriota; class Desulfovibrionia; order Desulfovibrionales; family Desulfovibrionaceae; genus Desulfovibrio; species Desulfovibrio aminophilus. The sequence goes on from NZ_JAMHGA010000023.1 coordinate 129,902, forward strand.
CCGATCTCGTCCAGGAAGAGCGTGCCCTTGTCGGCCATCTCGAAACGGCCCCGGTGGCGGGACACGGCCCCGGTGAAGGAGCCCTTCTCGTGGCCGAAGAGTTCGGACTCCAGGACGCCCGCGCCGAAGGCCATGCAGTTCACGGCCACGAAGGGGCCGTCCTTGCGCGGGGAGCACTGGTGGATGGCCCGGGCGATGAGCTCCTTGCCGGTGCCGGATTCGCCGGTGATGAGCACGGTGCTCTTGGTCGGCGCGGCGCGCTGGACCATCTCCAGGATCTGGAGCATGGGCTTGGCCCGGGCGATGATGTTGCCCAGGGCGAAGCGCTCGGCGATCTGTTCGCGGAGCATGCGGTTCTCGCGCTGGGCCCGGGCGTACTGCGCGGCCTTGGAGAGCGAGAGGAGCAGCTCCTCGTTGGAGAACGGCTTGGTGATGTAATCGAAGGCCCCGAGCTTCATGGCCTCCACGGCGGACTCGATGCTGCCGAAGGCGGTCATGATGAGCACGGGGATGTGCGGATAGCCCTTCTTCACGTGCTCCAGGACCTCGCGGCCCGTGAGCTTGGGCATCTTCATGTCCGTGACCACCACGTCCACCTCGGACTCGCCGAGATAGGTCAGGGCGGTCTCGGGATCGTCCAGGGCCGTGACCTTGTAGCCCTCGTCCTCCAGGATGGTCTGAAGGATGAGCAGGTAGTTGCGTTCGTCGTCCAGGATCAGGATGTGGTCGGCCATGCTCGTGTCACCTCGGAAAGGAAGCCGGACGGGGCCCGGCGGGGTGCGTCCTTCTTACGTGCGCGGGAAGGCGATGTCCACCCTGGCCCCGCCGCCGGAGTCGTTGGACAGGACCAGGGACGCCCCGTGGGACTCGATGATGCTCTGCACGATGGCCAGGCCCAGGCCCGTGCCGTTGTCCTTGGTGGTGAAGAAGGGGTCCTTGACCTTGTCCAGGCTGTCGGCCGGGAAGCCCGGGCCCGTGTCCGCGAAGCTCACGCGCACGGCCTCGTCGTCCAGGGAGCAGCGGATGCGGACCTCGCCGCCGCCGGGCTCCATGGCCTGCATGGCGTTGGCCACGACGTTGTAGAAGGCGCGGTAGAGGAGGTCCTTGTCGCCCTTGACCACCAGGGAGGGCGGACAGTCGCGCTCGATGACCACGTTCTTCTTCTCGCACTCGGGCTCGAGGAACACGGCGGCCTGCTCCAGGACGCGGCAGAGGTCCACGTCGTCGCGGCGGGGCCGGCGCGGCCGGGCGTAGTCCAGGAAGTCGCCCACGGTGCGCGACAGCCGCCTGGCCTCGTCGAAGAGGGCCTCCAGGATGCGCAGGTAGGAGGAGTTCTCGGCCCGGGCCTTCTTGAGCACCAGCTCGGCGCTGGAGCAGATGATGCCCAGGGGGTTGCGGATTTCGTGGGCCACCCCGGCGACCATGCGGCCCATGCCCGCGAGCTTCTCCTGCTGGAGCAGTTCGCGCTCCAGACGGTCCTTCTCGGCCAGGCGCTCCATGTTCATGCGGTCGGCCCGGCGGATGACGACCATGATGACCCAGAACAGGGCCAGGGAGGTGAGCAGGGAGGAGAAGATCACCAGGCGCTCGAAGTTGAGCACGGCCAGGTAGTCGGTGGTCACGTCCTGGGTGAACTCCAGGATGCCCATGACCGGGTTGTCGTCGCTGCCCGCCGAGAGGCTGCGCTCCGCGCGCAGGGGGGCGTAGCCCTTGAGGACCATGCTTCCGGGCGGCAGCTCGGGCAGGAACAGGGCCGCCAGCCGGGACACGCCCATGGAGAACTCGAAGACGTTCCTGCCGCTCTCGCGGGCGCGTTTCACGCCCTCCCCGGCCAGGCCCTTCCTGCCCACGATGTCGGCGTTCAGGGAGTAGACCACCTGGTAGTCGGCCAGGGCGTAAAGTCGCAGGTCCTGGACGTTCAGGCTGTGGATGGTGGTGCGCACCACCTGGTCCAGCCGGGCGAACTGCTCCTTGTTGGACAGGGCGATGCTCCCGTAGCCGATGACCGTGGGCAGGGTGAAACGGGTGTAGATCTGGTGGCTCAGGTTCTCGGTGAGCAGCTGGGCGAACTGCTTCTGCTTCTCCAGGAGCACGCGCTCGGCGTAGTTGGAGAGCAGCGCGGAGAGGGCCAAGCTGGAGCCCAGGATGAGCAGCAGCAGGGTCCAGGAGAGCACCTTGACGAACTGGAGCGGCCGGGCCGAGTCCAGGGAGTGTCGCGGTTCCAAGCCTCAGAACTCCTGTCCGTCGCGGGCCTGGGCCAGGAAGGCGTCCAGGTCGGCCTTTTCCCTGTCCAGGCCGGAGCCGCCCATGCGCGCCTGGGCCAGACGCTTGCCCAGCTCCACGGCGGGCTGGTCCAGGGGGTCGATGCCGAGGAGCCAGCCGGTGAGGATGGTGGCCGCGCCGAGCAGGCCCATGACCTTGCCCGCGGCCCGGGGCGTGTCGCGCTCCAGGGCGATCTCCACCAGGGGCACGCCGTACTTGCACAGGGCCATGCGGGTGCCGAAGGCCTCGGCGCTCAGCAGTTCGCCGAAGGGCTTGCCCGCGATGTAGGCGAACTTCTCCGGCGGGGAGGCCGGGAAGCGGGGCCCCTGGGGCAGGCCGCCGCAGGTGAGGAAGAGACAGGCCTTGTTGCGCGGGCCGTCCAGGAACATCTGGTTCACGGAGTGCTGGTCCGTGACGCCCACGGCCGGGACGGGCTGGCTGCCCTTGCCGGACTTGCCGAGGCTCTCGGCCCAGAGCTGGGCGAACCAGTCGCCCAGGCTGGCCCAGAGCGGCACGTAGCCGAAGAAGATCATCTCGCAGAAGCCCGCGTCCATGAGCCCGGCGGCCCAGGCCGCCAGCCGGAAGGAGGGATGCGCGGCCAGGGCGGCCCCGTCCAGGCCCGGCGCGGCCAGGGGGTCCAGAATGTCCTTGGCCCCGGCCACCAGTCCCGCCGAGTCGATGCCCAGGAACTCCGCCGGGACCAGGCCCACGGCCGAGAGCACGGAGTAGCGGCCGCCGAGGTTCTCGGGCACGGGCAGGCTGCGGCAGCCCAGGCGGTCGGCCTCCTGGCGGAAGAACCCGGCTTCGGCGTCCGTGACGAACCAGAGGTGCTCCTTCCAGGCCGCGCCCAGGCGCTCCTCCAGCCAGCGGGTGATGATGAAGTACTGGCCCGTGGTCTCGATGGTGCCGCCGGACTTGCTCACGGCCAGGACCAGGGTCTTCTCCGGCGGCAGCTTGGCCAGCCAGGCCTCCAGGGAAATGGCGTCCACGTTGTCCGCGATCCAGAGCCAGGGTCCGGCGTGGCCGGGCTGGTCCTGGCCGGGGGCGAAGGCTTTCCGCAGGAAGCGCGCGCCCAGGGCCGAGCCGCCGATGCCGAGCAGGAGCATGTGCTCGAAGCGGCCGAGGTCGGCCCGGGCCGCCGCCAATTCGCCCTTCAGGCTCTCCCAATAGGGCATGCTCACGAAGGGCAGCTTCCCGGCCTTGACCTCTCCGGCCAGGCGCGCGGCCAGTTCCCCGGCCCGGCCCGCATGGGGTCCCAGCGGCAGCTTCGCCTCCCAGGCATTGGTCCAGTCGAGCGCGTCGGACATGGCAACCCCCCGTGGGCCTTCGGCCCCGTTGTGTCGAGTCCAGGGCGCGGCCCTGGCGCGGGTCCAGGGGCGCGCGGCCCCCGGTCTACTTCTTCAACAACACCGCCCCGACCTTGTCCAGGGCGGTCTTCAGCGTCTCGTCGGCCACGGCGTAGGAGAAGCGGATGCAGCGGTCGTCGCCGAAGGCCGAGCCCGGCACCAGGGCCACGCCCGCCTTCTCCAGAATGCGGGTGCAGAGCGCGGCCGAATCCGGGGCCTCCTCGTCGTAGAAGGACTCCAGCACCGGGAAGAGATAGAACGCGCCGTCCGGGACGGGGCAGACGGCCCCGGGCCAGGAGCGGATGATGCCCAGGGCCAGGTCGCGGCGGCGCCGGAAGGCCGCGCGCATCTCGTCCACCACGTCCCAGGGACCCTCCAGGGCGGCCACGGCCGCGTGCTGGACGAAGGAACAGACGTTGGAGGTGCTCTGGCCCTGGATCTTGCTCATGGCCTTGACCAGGTCCGGGTGGGCCAGGGCCCAGCCCAGCCGCCAGCCGGTCATGCAGAAGCTCTTGGACAGCGCGCCGACCAGGGCGCAGGACCCGGGGTGGGCCTCGAAGAATCCGGCCAGGGTGCTCGGCTTGGCGGGCTCGTAGACGAGGTGGTCGTAGACCTCGTCGGAGATGACGAAGACCCCCTTGCTCCGGGCCCACTCGGCCAGGGCGGTCAGGCGCTCCTGGGCGTAGTGCCCGCCCGTGGGGTTGGAGGGCGAGCCGAGGATGAGGACCTTGACCTTCGGGGTCCAGGCCCGTTCCAGGTCCTGCACGTCCAGGAGGAAGTCCTTTTCCGGGGCCGCGGGCACGAACACGGGCTCGCCGTCGGCCAGGAGCACCATGTCCGGGTAGCTCACCCAGTAGGGCGCGGGGATGAGCACCTGGTCGCCGGGATTCAGCAGGGCCATGAAGAGGTTGTAGAGCACCTGCTTGCCGCCGTTGGAGACGATGATGTTCTCCGGCGCGGCCTTGGCCCCGTAGAAGCGGCCGTAGGACATGGCCGCGGCGTGGCGCAGGGCCGGGATGCCGGGCACCGGGGTGTAGCGGGTATGCCCGGCGTCCAGGGCGGCCTTGGCGGCCTCGACCACGTGCGGGGGCGTGGGAAAGTCGGGCTCGCCCACGGCCAGGCTGATGATCCGCCTGCCCTGGGCCTTGAGCTCCTGGGCCTTGGCGTTGACGGCCAGGGTGGCCGAGGGGCGGATGCGCGACAGTCGCTGGGAGATGTTCATGTTTCGGATGTCCTCGAAAGGTGTGGTTTTTACCCGTTCTAGGATATTTCCCGGCCGAGGTAAACACAGACATGGCGCGGGGTTTGAACGGGAGTCGTGGCTCCATCGAAGCTCCCGAGCCCTGGTTTTTTTTCCAGACTTTTTTTATACATCTTGGCTACCGCCCCGCGCCACGGTTTTCGACGAACAGATAACGCGTGCCGAAAGAAATATCGAATCCACCGTGAAGGAAGAACCCCCCATGAGCGAGTCCAAGGTCCCGTCCTCCCTGCCCGAAGCCGCCATCTCCGAAAACGCCCGCATCGTCCTGGAGCGCCGCTATCTGCGCAAGGACGGCGAGGGCAAGCCCTGCGAGACCCCGAAGGCGCTGTTCTGGCGGGTGGCCAAGGCCATCGCCTCCGAGGAGGGCAAGTACAAGAAGTCCTCCTACACGGTGGACGCCCTGGCGCGCGAGTTCTACGACCTGATGACCTCCTTCCGCTTCCTGCCCAACTCGCCCACGCTCATGAACGCGGGCACGGACCTGGGCCAGCTGGCGGCCTGCTTCGTGCTGCCCGTGGGCGACAGCATGGAGGAGATCTTCGACGCGGTGAAGCACGCCGCTCTGATCCACAAGTCCGGCGGGGGCACGGGCTTCTCCTTCTCGCGGCTGCGGCCCAAGGCCGCGCGCGTGGGCTCCACGGGCGGCATCGCCTCGGGCCCGATCTCGTTCCTGCGCATCTTCAACACCGCCACCGAGCAGGTGAAGCAGGGCGGCACCCGGCGCGGGGCCAACATGGGCATCCTGCGCGTGGACCATCCCGACATCCTGGAGTTCATCAAGGCCAAGGAGCGCGAGGGCGAGCTGAACAACTTCAACCTCTCCGTGGCCCTGACCGAGAAGTTCATGCGCGCCGTGGAGAAGGACGAGGAATACGGCCTCGTGGCCCCGCACACCAAGGAGGTCAAGGCCCGGCTCAAGGCCCGCGAGGTCTTCCAAATTTTGGTGCGCAAGGCCTGGGAGTCCGGCGACCCGGGCATCGTGTTCCTGGACCGCATCAACCGCGACAACCCCACCCCCGCCTTGGGCGAGATCGAGTCCACCAACCCCTGCGGCGAGCAGCCCCTGCTGCCCTACGAGGCCTGCAACCTGGGTTCGCTGAACCTGGCCGTGCTCTTCCGCGAGAAGCCCAACGGCAAGTCCAAGGCCAAGGGCAAGAAGGCCAAGAACGGCGAAGCCCGGCCCGAGGAGCGCATCGACTGGGACGAGCTCAAGCGCATGACGCACCTGGCCGTGCGCTTCCTGGACAACGTCATCGACGCCTCGCGCTACCCGCTGCCCCAGATCACGGACACGGTGCACAAGAACCGCAAGATCGGCCTGGGCGTCATGGGCTTCGCGGACCTGCTCTACCAGCTGGGCGTGCCCTACAACTCCCAGGAGGGCGTGGACCTGGCCGGGCGGATCATGGAGTTCGTGCAGGCCGAGGCCCGCAGCGCGTCCAAGACCCTGGCCAAGGAGCGCGGGGCCTTCCCGGAGTACGAGCGCTCCACCTGGGGCCAGAAGAACCTGGGCCCCTACCGCAACGCCACCACGACCACCATCGCGCCCACGGGCACCCTGTCCATCCTGGCGGGCTGCTCCTCGGGCGTGGAGCCGCTGTTCGCGCTCTCCTTCGTGCGCAACGTCATGGACGGCGACAGGCTGGTGGAGTCCAACCCCTATTTCGAGGACGCGCTGAAGAAGGCCGAGGCCTACAGCCCCAAGCTCATGGAGGAGGTGGCCAAGGTCGGCTCGGTGCGCAGGATGAAGTTCCTGCCCGAGGAGCTGCGCCGGGTCTTCGTCACGGCCATGGACATCGAGCCGCTCTGGCACCTCAAGATGCAGGCGGCCTTCCAGAAGTACACGGACAACGCGGTGTCCAAGACCGTGAACCTGCCCAACTCGGCCACCCAGGACGACATCCGGGACATCTACTGGAAGGCCTACGAATACGGCTGCAAGGGCGTGACCGTGTACCGCGACGGCTGCAAGTCGTCACAGGTGCTCTGCACGGGCGACGGCCAGGAGAAGAAGGACGGCGAGGGCAAGAAGAAGAGCGTGGTCAAGGGCCGGCCGGACGTTGTCTACGGCTTCACCCAGAAGGTGGAGACGGGCCTGGGCGTGCTCTACCTCACGGTGAACGAGGTGGACGGCAAGCCGTTCGAGGTCTTCGCCACCATCGGCAAGTCGGGCCGGAGCATCACGGCCAAGGCCGAGGCCATCGGCAGGCTGGTGTCCCTGGCCCTGCGCAGCGGGGTGGAGGTCATCGACATCGTGCAGCAGCTCAAGGGCATCGGCGGCGAACACCCGAAGTTCCAGAAGAAGTACCTGGTGCAGTCGATCCCGGACGCCGTGGCCTACGTGTTCGAAAACCGCTACCTCAAGGACCGGAAGGTGACGGTGGACAACGGCAACACGCTGGACAAACCCACCTGCCCGGAATGCGGCGAGGAACTGGTGTTCGAGGAAGGCTGCCACATCTGCAAGGCCTGCGGGTTCACGAAGTGCGGGTAGAGAGGCGGCAGCCTTTTACTTAAGCAATACTTAAGCTCCGAAACTCATTTAGTTAGGTGATAACCGGCTGATGTAAAAGCTTTTCTTACAGCATTCACTTGCCCCAGGCTGGCCCCCTGCTCTTCGGCGTAAGCGAGAGCGTCATCTAGAACTCGCTTAATTCCGCTTTTATCGGTCTTGTCCGGTAAAGAAAAATACTTTTTATCCTGGCCAGCAAACTGAATTTCCAAGGAACCGGCATCATTGACGCGCGAACTCATTTTCTTTTGGGCGACCTTAGGGCGAAGTGGGGGGGAAGAAAAGCTGCGTCGAACATCCTGCACTTCCATCTTGTTCTCCTCACTCAGGTTAAAAACTCTTCTCAATACATCGTCAACGGTCTCGCCAAACTTTCCTCTTTTAGCAATTTCGCACCAAACAGCCTCCGAGATTTCAACTTTGCGCATCACAACCTCCCGATTGACCAGCGATTAAAAGGATTTTAATCCCTATTCAAGGAGTGTCAAGGATGAATATTTCATAGCGGATGATCATGGCATCGCCCCTTGCCTCCCCGCCCTTCTGGGTATATATTTAAATATATACTTTGGAGGCCCGCCATGAACACCGCGAAAATATTCCAGAACGGCGGCAGCCAGGCCGTGCGGCTGCCCAAGGAATACGCCTTCCAGGGCACCGAGGTCTTCGTGCGCCGGGTGGGCCGGGCCGTGGTGCTCCTGCCCAAGGACGACCCCTGGGCCGTCATGGAGCAGGGCATCGACCAGTTCACCCCGGATTTCATGGCCGACCGCGAACAGCCCGGCGAGCAGGAACGCGAGTCCCTGTGATGCGCTTCCTTCTGGACACCAATATCTGCATCTATTGCATCAAGCGGAAGCCGCGCGCCGTGCTGGACCGCTTCCGGGCCCAGCCCGCGGCCGCCATCGGCGTGTCGGCCGTCACGGTGGCCGAACTGGAATTCGGGGTGTCCAAGAGCGCGGACCCGGCGCGCAACCGGGCGGCCCTCATCGCCTTCCTGGCCCCCCTGGAGATCGCGGCCTTCGACGACCGCGCGGCCGAGGAATACGGCCGCATCCGCGCCCACCTGCAAGCCCGGGGAACGCCCATCGGCCCCCTGGACACCCTCATCGCGGCCCACGCCCTGGGCCTGGGCGCGACCCTCGTGACCAACAACGAGCGGGAGTTCCGCCGCGTGCCCGGCCTGAACGTGGAGAACTGGGTGGACTGACCCCCTTACCCGTTCACCGCCCTGGGCCGAACCTCTTCCTTGATCCGTTCGGCCAGGTTCTCGTCCTCGGCCTTTTCCAAATCAAAGCGCGTCTGGAGATTGAGCCAGACCTCGGGCGTGGTGCCGAAGTAGGCGGCCAGACGCATGGCCGTGTCCACGCTCACGGCACGGCGGCCGCGCACGAGGTCGTTGACGCGCTGGGCCGGGACGCGCAGGTCCAGGGCCAGCCGGGTCTGGCTGATGCCCAGCGGCTTGAGGAACTCTTCCAGCAGAATTTCGCCCGGATGATTGGGCGGCAGCTTCACGGCCATGCCCGCCTCGCACTTATCGGCTATTCTGACTTTACATATCGACACTCAAAAACATTGTAAATCTCCTTGGCACTTCCCCTGCGCAATCCCTGCCCACCCCTGCCCTTTCTTGCGCACCAAAAATGCTCCGCGCGGGGTGGCGGGCCTGAAAAATCCAGTTGATCCGGCCTGATGCCGATTGGCACTGTCCATGCTCTCCCTGGTTGTCGGCGGGTTCCCGGTCCCGTCGAAACAAGGAGAAGGCATGGTCATGCGCACCAGAATGCTCTGCATCGCGGCGTTGTCCCTGACCCTGACGCTCCCGGCCTGCGCGGAGATGAACGACCCGTTCTTTTTCGGCGGCTCCGCCCCGCGCCACTCCCGGCCGGTGTACGTCTACGAACCCGCGCCCGTGTATTACGTCGGCGCGCCGCGAACGGTGGTCTATCGCGCCGCGCCCCGGCCGATGATCCATCACGCGGCCCCCTGCCGGGCTCCGGCCGCTGCCCGCCACGACAGCCGTTGGGACCGGCACGACGGCCCGCATGACGGCCCCCGCCACGGGCCGGACAACCATCATTGGAATCACTGAGATACGCCGGATGTGACCTTTGCCCGTTTGCAACGTATAATGGAAATGGACCGGCTCCAGTCGCCGGTCCCAAGGCAGCAAGGAGGACTCCCATGATTCGCGTGAAACCCCTGGCGCTCGCCGCCCTCGCCCTGATTCTGGCCCTGTCCGTCCCGGCCCTGGCCTCGGCCCAGGGCAAAGGCAAGGGCAACGGCGGGAACAAGGCCGCCCGCATCGAACAGCAGACCCAGACCAAGCTCGACCGGACCCAGGACCAGATCGACAGCCAGGCCGCCAAGGGCCACGATCAGGCCGTGGGGCAGGGCCAGAAGAAGATGACCCGCACCGAAAGCCAAGCCCGCCGGCGGCTCCAGGACGGCACGGGCCAGGGCAGGCCGGACGCGCCCTGCGTGAACAACGGCGGCACGGGCCAGGGCAAGCGGAACGGCTCCGGCAAGGGCCAGGGCGGAGGGAACCAGTAGCGCGCCGCGCCCCGAAGAAAAAACAGAAGCCCCGCATTCGCGGGGCTTTTCTTTCGCCTTTCCGAAACGCGGCGAAGCCGCCGGAGCCGCCTAGATGCGCTTGGCGATGGCCAGGACCGTGCCCGCGTAGGTCCGGTCGTGGTTGTAGCGCATGATGACCCGCATCTGGCCGTTGTGGTTCAGGCCCTTCCGCCAGCCCGCGTTCTTCAGGTAGTTGGCCGCGCTGTGGATGGCGTCGGCCGGGGCGAAGAGGTCCAGCTTGCCGTCGCGGTTGCCGTCCACCCCGAGCTTGAGCGCGTTGGTGGGCATGAACTGGCACAGGCCGATGGCCCCGTAGATCGAGCCCGGCACGAGCAGCGGGTCCGAGTGGTTGGCCAGATACAGCTCCAGGAAGGCCTTGAGCTCGTCGTAGGCCCAGTCGGCCTTCTGGGCCTGGCGCATCTTGAGCCAATCCAGCTGGGCCGGGGTGGGCGAAAACTCCTTCAGATACCCGCTCACCACCGCATAGTCCCGCGTGGCGGCCATGCTGGCCAGCACGGTCAGGGCCGGGCGTTCGCCGCAATACTTGCCGAGCTTGGTCTCGACCATGAGGATGGCCACGAGCACCTGCCGGGGCAGGCCGTACTTCTTCTCGGCCGCGGCCAGGGTCTTGGCGTTGGCCTTCATGAAGGCCGCGATCTCGGCCCGGTTGGCCGGGGTGAGCCAGGTCTCCCAGATGGTCTTGTGCGGACCGGGCTGGACCGGCGGACGGGGCAGGTACTTGGTCTTGTACAGGGTGCGCAGCTTCTTGCCCATGTAGGCCGGGTCGAAGCGCACCTCGGGCCGGGAGAACAGGGCCTCCAGCTCGGCGCGCGGCAGGCCGTCGGCCTCCAGCCCGCCGAGGAGCATTTCCCAGGCCGGATCCGGCGCTGGGGCGGCGGCCTGGGGCTCCGGGGACGGGACGGGCATGAGCGCCTCGGCCCGGACCTCGTTTTCGTCCATCGCGCCGACCGCCTGGCGCACCTCTTCCGCGCCCGAAACCGGCAAGTCCTGGGCCCCCGACGGGGCGGCCAGGGCCAGCAGCAGGCAGAGGGCGAGGAGGATGCGCGCGTTCATGTCGGTCAGACGAACACCACGGTCTTGTTGCGGTCCAGGATGATCCGGTCTTCCAGGTGCCAGCGCACGGCCCGGGCCAGAACCTGGCGCTCCAGGTCGCGGCCCATGTCCTTGAGGGCGTCCACGCCGTGCCGGTGGCAGACCCTGGACACATCTTGCTCGATGATCGGCCCCGCGTCCAGTTCTTCCGTCACGTAATGGGCCGTCGCGCCGATGAGCTTCACCCCGCGCTCCCTGGCCTGGCGGTACGGGTCCGCGCCCACGAAGGCGGGCAGGAAGGAGTGGTGGATGTTGATGATGGAGGGGAAGCGGGAGATGAAGTCCCCGGAGAGGATGCGCATGTAGCGGGCCAGGACCAGGAGATCGAAGCGGCCCTCCAGGAGTTCCAGCATGCGCGCCTCGGCCTCGCCCTTGCCGCCCTCGGCGGGCACGTAGTGGAAGGGCACCCCGAAGGCCTCCACGGGCTCGCGCAGCACGGGGTGGTTGCTGAGCACCATGCCCACGTCGCAGTCCATCTCGCCCCGGGACCAGCGCCAGAGCAGCTCCATGAGGCAGTGCTCCTGGCTGGAGACCAGAATGGCCACCTGGGGCGTGTCGCTGGAATAGCCGATGCGCCAGTCCATCTGGAAGGGCCGGGCCACGATCTCGGCGAAGGCGCCCTCCAGCACGGCCCGCGCCACATCCAGGCGGGGGGTCTGGAACTCCAGGCGCATGAAGAAGGCCCCGCCCTCGGGATCGCTGGAGTGCTGGTCCAGGGCGGTGATGTTGGCCCCGTGCGAGGCCAGGAAGTTGGTCACGGCGGCCACGATCCCGGGTTTGTCCGGGCAGGTGATGCGCAGCCGCGCCACGGCGTTCTCGTTCATGGCCGCTCCTGTAGCCGAGGAAGGCGAAAAACGCCAGGGCGCGGGGGGCCGCCGGATGTGAGAAAAATTGCGCCTGGTGTGCAAAAATGTGCGCCGCCTCCCGGTCCGCTTGCACACCCTGCCCAGCGCGGCCAAGCCATTTCAATATGTTATGTTTTGGCACCGGCCTTGCTAAGTGGGAGGGCAAGGAGCCGGGCGGCCACCCCCCGACCCGGTTCCGCCTCTCCGCACAGCGATCCAGACCAACCCCCCTCCTCCCGAAGCGCCCCGACCCGACGGGGCGCTTCCCTTTTACGGGGCCTTGTCGTAAGCAAAACGCATGGCTCGAACCAGACGGCTGCGCGATCCCATGAACGGCCTGACCCACTGCGTGGGCGCTGGCCTCTCCGTGGTGGGCCTGGTCCTGCTCGTGATCGAGGCCAGCACGCCGGTGCGGCCCTGGCACCTGGTGACCTTCTCGCTCTTCGGGGCCGGGCTCGTGCTGCTCTACACCGCCAGCACCCTCTATCACTGGCTGCCCCTGTCCGAGGCCGGGGTGCGCCGCCTGCGCCGCCTGGACCACGCCATGATCTTCGTGCTCATCGCGGCCACCTACACGCCCATCTGCCTCATCCCCCTGCGCGGGCCCTGGGGCTGGTCCCTGTTCGGCGTGATCTGGGGCCTGGCCCTGGCCGGAATCATCATGAAGCTCTTCTGGCTCTCGGCCCCCCGACGCCTGTCCACGGGCATCTATCTCTTCATGGGCTGGCTCTGCCTGGCGGCCATCTGGCCCATGATCCAGACCATGCCCCCGGCCGCGCTCGTCTGGCTGGCCGTGGGCGGAGCGTCCTACTCCCTGGGCGGGCTGGTCTACGCCCTGAAGCGGCCCGACCCCCGGCCCGGCCTGCTCGGATTCCACGAAATCTTCCACCTCTTCGTCATGGGCGGCAGCCTGGCCCACTTCTGGGTCATGTACGCCTACCTGGCCCGCATGAACTGAGGCCCCGCATTTTACAAACCCCGGCGGCCGCGCTAGAAACCCCGGACATGGTCGAAGCCAAGCATCTGTCCTATTCCTTCGGCTCCCAGTGGGCCCTCAAGGACATCTCCTTCAGCCTGGGCAAGGGCGAGTTCCTGTTCCTCACCGGCCACTCCGGCGCGGGCAAGACCACGCTCCTGCGCCTGCTCTACGGCGCCCTGCCCGTGACCCGGGGGGCCCTGCGGGTGGCGGGTTTCAACCTGCACAAGCTCACCCCCGCGCGCGTGCCGGACCTGCGCCGCCGCATCGGCGTGGTCTTCCAGGACTTCAAGATCCTGCCCAGGCGCACGGTGTACGAGAACGTGGCCCTGGCCCTGGAGGTCCGGGGCATGGCCCGGCATCTCATGGACCGCCGCGTGCGGGCCATCATCCGGGCCCTGGGCCTGGAGCCCAAGGCCTACTCCGCCTGTGAGCGGCTCTCCGGCGGCGAGCAGCAGCGCGTGGCCATCGCCCGCTCCATGGTCACCAACCCGAGCCTCATCCTGGCCGACGAGCCCACCGGCAACCTGGACCAGGACCTGACCATGCACCTCATGGACATCTTCCGGCAGTTCCATTCCTATGGAACCTCGGTGATCATGGCCACGCACAACCGCGAGATACTGAAGCTCGTGCCCGGCGCGCGCATCCTGCACATGGAGAACGGCTGCGCCATGGACGCCTCCTGTCCCGAAGAGCCGGAGGACGGGCGATGATCGGCCAGCTTCTGCGCCTGACCCTGCGGGGCCTGCGCGACATGGCCCTGCACCCCTGGGCCCAGGTCTTCACCCTGGCGGCCGTGACCCTGGTCACGCTCCTGGCCGGGCTGTTCCTCATGCTCGTGCACAACGTGAACCAGGAACTTCTCCGCAACCGGGGTCAGGTGCAGTTCCAGGTCTACTGGAAGGCCTCCGCGCCCGAGGCCTCGGTGGAGAAGCAGTGGGCCGAACTGCGCAAGCTCGACGGGCTCACGGACATGGACACCTACACGCCCAAGCGGGCCCTCTCGGACCTGGCCGGGGCCCTGGGCGACGCCGGGGATTTCGGCTGGCTCGAAGGCCAGAACCCCCTGCCCTATTCGGCGGTCCTCTCCTTCGCCATGTCCCCGGACCGCCTGGCCGAGGGCTGGTCCCTGGCCATCCTGGCCCGGCTCAAGAACATGGACCACGTGGACAAGGTCCACTTCAACCCCATGCAGATGGACATGGCCAAGGGCTGGATCACCCTGACCAAGACCGTGATCTGGCCGATCATCGGCTTCCTGGCCCTGATCGTGGCCCTGGTGGTCTCCAACACCATCCGCCTCTCCCTGCTCACCCGGCTGGACGAGGTCGAAATTCTGGCCCTGGTGGGCGCGCGGCCCTGGTACATCCGCTGGCCCCTGCTCACCGGCGGGGCCGTGCAGGGGCTTCTGGGCAGCGGCCTGGCCCTGGCCGGGCTCCGGCTCGTGCAGGGCGCGCTGCGCGACGCGCTGAACTTCCCGCCGCTCTTCCTGCGCATCGAGTTCCTGCCCTGGAGCCAGGCGGCCGTGCTCTGCGCGGTGGTCACCCTGGTGGGCGTGGCCAGCAGCTTCGTGGCCGTGCGGCGCTAGAGTTCCGGCGCGAACGGCGGCACGAGGCAGACGATCCGCAGGGGCTCGGGGCCCGTGTTGCGGATGTGGTGCTCCTCGCCCGGGGCGATGAACAGCACGCTGCCCGGACCGAAGTCCACCGGCGCGCCGTCCTTGAAAATGCTGCCCGTGCCGGAGACCACGAACTGCTCGTGTTCCCAGGGGTGGCTGTGGGCCGGGATGGACGCGCCCGGGGCCACCTCGATGAGCCGCATGCAGAAATTCACGGCCCCGTCGGCCTTGCCCAGCAGCACCCGGCCGGTGACGCCCGCCCCGGCCACTGGCAGGACGCGCGGCTCCACTTCCGCATAGCTTTTCAGGATCTTCACGGTGTTTCCTCCCGGTTCGCGGCCCGGCGGGAATCGCCCGGCCCCTTCCGGACATAGCGCGAAGCGGGCCCTTTTTGAAGCGGCGGGCGGACGCCCGCGCAAAACGCTGGACCCCCGCCGCGAGTTGTATCATTCTGGCCGTCGCCGCCGGGCCCTGTTCCGGCGGCGCATTCGGCGGGACCGCCCCCCCACGCGTCCCGCGTCACAAGGAGACGGATCATGCGCAGCAAAAGGATGACCAACGGACTGGAGAAGGCCCCCCACAGATCGCTCATGCACGCCACGGGCCTGACCCGCGAGGAGATGGAGCGGCCCCTGGTGGGCGTGTGCAACGCCTTCAACGAACTCATCCCGGGCCACGTGCACCTGCGGCGGCTGACCCAGGCCGTGAAGGACGGCATCCGCATGAACGGCGGCACGCCCCTGGAGTTCCCGGCCATCGGCGTCTGCGACGGGCTGGCCATGAACCACGAGGGCATGAAGTTCAGCCTGCCCAGCCGCGAAATCATCGCCGACTCCATCGAGATCATGGCCACGGCCCACCCCTTCGACGCCCTGGTCTGCGTGGGCAGCTGCGACAAGATCATCCCCGGCATGCTCATGGCCATGCTCCGGCTGAACATCCCGGCCCTGCTCGTCTCCGGCGGGCCCATGCTCTCCGGCCGCCACCAGGGCAAGGGCGTGGACCTCATCACGGCCTTCGAGGCCGTGGGCCGCGTCCGGGCCGGAACCATGACCGAGGCCGAACTGGCCGACATGGAGCAGTGCGCCTGCCCCACCTGCGGCTCCTGCGCGGGCATGTTCACGGCCAACACCATGAACTGCCTGGCCGAGGGCATGGGCCTGGCCCTGCCCGGCAACGGCACCATCCCGGCCGTGGTCGCGGCCCGCGAGCGCCTGGCCAAGCTCTCCGGCATGCGGATCATGGACCTGCTGCGCGCGGACCTGAAGCCCCGCGACATCGTCACCGAGAAGAGCGCGAGGAACGCCGTGGCCCTGGACATGGCCCTGGGCGGCTCCACCAACACCGTGCTCCACCTGCCCGCCGTGTTCCGCGAGGCCGGGCTCACCGTGGACCTGAAACTCTTCGACGAGATCAGCAAGAAGACCCCGGACCTCTGCAAGCTCTCGCCCGCCGGGCATCACCGCATCGAGGACCTGAACGCGGCCGGAGGCATCCAGGCCGTGCTCTCCGAGCTGGTGCGCGGCGGCCTCGCCGACCCCTCGGCCATGACCGCCACGGGCAAGACCGTGGGCGAGAACCTGGCCGACCTGCAGGCCGCCGTGCGCGACCCCGAGGTCATCCGGCCCCTGGAGAAGCCCTATTCCCCCGAGGGCGGCATCGCCATCCTCCACGGCAACATCGCGCCCCAGGGCTGCGTGGTGAAGCAGGCCGCCGTGGCCCCGGAGATGATGAAGCGCACCGGCACGGCGCGGCCCTTCGACTCCGAGGAGGAGGCCGTGGCCGCCATCCTGGGCGGAAAAATCGTCAAGGGCGACGTGGTGGTCATCCGCTACGAGGGCCCCAAGGGCGGCCCGGGCATGCGCGAGATGCTCACCCCCACCTCGGCCATCGCGGGCATGGGCCTGGGCGCGGACGTGGCCCTCATCACCGACGGCCGCTTCTCCGGCGGCACGCGCGGCGCGGCCATCGGCCACGTCTCGCCGGAGGCCGCCTCGGGCGGGCCCATCGGCCTGGTGCGCGAAGGCGACCGCATCGCCATCGACATCCCGGCGCGGAGCATCGAACTGCTGGTGGACGAGCAGGAGCTGGCCCGGCGCAAGGCCGCCTGGAAGCCCCTGGACAAGCCCATCGCCTCGCCGTTCCTGCGGCGCTACGCCTCGCGCGTCAGTTCGGCGGCGCAGGGGGCCGTGCTGGAGTAGACGATGCGTGACATCGCCAAGTTCATCAACGGATTCAAGGCCTTTCGGGACAACTACTTCTGCGGGGACGAGGAGGTCTTCCAGCGGCTGCGCTCCGGCCAGAATCCCCGCGCCCTGCTCATCGCCTGCAGCGACTCGCGGGTGGACCCGGCCATCCTCACCAACAGCGCGCCCGGCGACCTGTTCGTGATCCGCAACGTGGCCAACCTCGTGCCTCCGTGCGAGGACGACGGCGGCCACCACGGCGTGAGCGCGGCCCTGGAATTCGCGGTGCGCGTGCTCCTGGTGGAGCACGTCATCGTCATGGGCCACAGCGCCTGCGGCGGCATCCGCTCGCTCATGCGCGGGGAGTTCGGCCAGGCCAGGGACTTCCTGCCCCGCTGGGTGGACATCATGGCCCCGGCCCGGGAGCGCGTGCTGCGGGAGCTGCCGGACAAGTCCCCGGAGCTCCAGGAGCGGGCCTGCGAACAGGCCGCCGTGCTCGTGTCCCTGGACAACCTGCTGACCTTCCCTTGGGTCCGGGAGCGCGTGGAGACGGGCAGCCTGCTCCTGCACGGCTGGTACTTCGACCTGGAGCGCGGCGAACTGCTGAGCTACCTGCCCCAGTCCGGCCAGTTCGAACCCCTGGTCCCGCGCTGCGAGGCGGGCTAGTCCCAGGTCTTGGGCAGAAGGAAGCTGTAGGAGCGCAGGCCATGCACGGCCTGGACCAGCGGGCCGGAGAACAAACGCACGGCCCCGCCCATGAGCCCGGGCCCCGCCCCGCGCAGCAAGGCGAAGAGCGTCCAGCGCAGCGCGTTGGCCGCCCGGAACTCCGGGACGAGCACCCGCCGGATGCGCCGGGCATAGGCCGGACCAGGCTCGCCGCCCTGGTCCAGGGCCTCGATCACGGCCTCGGCCGCGTAGCGCCCCGTGGTCAGGGCGTAGAAAATCCCCTCCCCCAGCAGGGGCTCCACGAACCCGCCCGCGTCGCCCGCCAGGAGCACCTGGCCGCCATACGGCGTCTTCAGGTGGTTCCCATAGGGCAGCGGGTGGCCGTACACCGCCAGTCCCCGCATCCCGAGCACCCCATGAAACCCGAGAAAATCCCGCAGCAGGCGGGGATAGTCCGGCTTGCCGCGCATGAGCCCGCACAGGCCCACCACCATGCCGTCGCTGTTGGGGAAGACCCAGCCGTAGCCCGTGTCCACGAATCCGGCGTAGAGCCGGGGATGGTCCACGGCCCCGGGCAGGGCCTCCCTGGGCACGAGGATCTCCACCGCCCCGGCCAGGCCCCTGCGCCAGGCCTCCCGGTCCGCGCCCAGGCACTTGCGCACCACGCTGCCCGCGCCGTCCGCGCCGATGACGTACCGGCCCCGGAAGACCTCGCCCCCAACGGTTGCCAGCTCCCCGCGTTCCGGCCTACACTCCGCCACCGCGCGGTTCGGGAAAAAGGCCGCGCCCCGGGCCCGGGCCAGCTCCAGCAGGCGCAAATCCAGGACCCGGCGCTTGACCAGGACGAACGGCTCCGGCGACCGGCCCTCGGCCAGCAGCCGGTCCCGGTGGAAGATTTCGAAGCGGTCGCTGACGTGGTCGGTCGCGCCGTCCAGGACCCCGGGACCGAAGACCCGCTCCAGGACCCGCCGCGTCTTCCAGGTGAGCAGGCCGCCGCAGAGCTTGTTCCGGGGGAAATCCCGGCGGTCCAGCAGGGCCACGGACAGCCCGCGACCGGCCAGGACGGCGGCCGCCGCGGAACCCGCCGGGCCCGCGCCCGCGATGACGACGTCGTATTCGAGGGTCATGGGCTGGAAGTCTTACAGGTCGAAAGAGCGGGAGGCAAGATGCCTCCGGCGGCCGGGCTCCGCCCGGACCCGCCAGGGGCCAGCGGCCCCTGGGCCCGCATCGGTGGCGCGGTTTTCAGCGGGAGCCCGCTCCCGCTGAAAAC